>JAAYKE010000170.1 GCA_012522575.1 Armatimonadota bacterium
GCCATCAGGCGGGACTGACTAGTCGCCTGAGCGGTCCAGCAGGCCGATCAGCTTGATGGTTGCGTAAAAAAGCCCCAAGACCAAAAAGACGATGGACAGACCGGCCAGGGCCACAAACAGGCCCTGGCCCATCAAAGGCATCGCTTACAACTGTTCCAACAAAGTCATGAACCAGATCCTCCTAGTGAATCAACAAGGCCACCAGCTGGATGACCAGGCCGCCGGCCACGATGGAGCCCAGCTGGCCGGCCACGTTGGCGCTGGTGGCGGGCATGAGGATGAAGTTGGTCGGGTCTTCGGCCGTGGCCATGCGCTGCACCACCCGGGCCGACATGGGAAAGGCTGAGATCCCGGCAGCCCCGATCATGGGGTTGACTTTCTTTTTCAAGAACAGGTTGATGAATTTGGCAAAAAGGACCCCGCCGGCTGTGTCAAAGACAAAGGCCACCAGGCCCAAAAGCAGGATCAGGGCGGTGTCCCAGCGGATGAAGCTGGCCCCCACCATGGTGGACCCGATGGTGAGGCCCAGAAGCAAGGTGACCAGGCTGGCCAGTTCATTCTGGGCCGCCTGGGACAGTTTCTTCAGGACCCCACACTCACGGATCAGGTTGCCAAACATAAGCGAGCCCACCAGGGGGGCGCTCATGGGCACGATGACCCCGGCGATGAGGGTGATGGCGATGGGGAAGAGGATGCGAATGGGGCGCGACACCTTGACCTCGGTGTACTCCATGCGGATCAGCCGCTCCTTGCGGCTGGTCAGGGCGCGGATGACCGGCGGCTGGATGATGGGCACCAGGGACATGTACGAATAGGCCGCCACAGAGATGGGGCCCAGGTAGTCCTTGAGCTGGAAGTGGTTGGCCACGTAAATGGTGGTGGGCCCGTCCGCCGCCCCGATGATGCCCACGGCTGCCGCCAGGCGCAGGGCCAGGTCGCCTGTTACGCCCAGGCGGGGCAGGAGAGCCAGGGTGGCCAGGAAGGTGACGAAGATGCCAAACTGGGCGGCCGCCCCGAAAAAGATCATGACCGGGTTTTTCAGCAGCGGGGTGAAATCGATCATGGCTCCGACTGCGATAAAGATAAGGATGGGGAAGAGCTCGGTGGCGATGCCGGCATCAAAGAGGACTTTTAGAAAGCCCGGCGCCGCCTCCTGGCCCAAAACAGCGGCCATCCCGTCGATGGTGGGGGGCAAGTTGGCCAGCAGGGCCCCGAAGCCGATGGGCAGGAGCAAGGCCGGCTCATAGTCTTTGGCGATGGCCAGGTAGATGAGCAGGCCGGCGATGACAAACATGACCAGGGTGCGCCAGCCCTCAGGGGAAGCAAAGTAAACGACACCGCTGAACAGTTCACGAAACAAGGCGCCCATAGGCTCTTATCCTTTCTGGCCCACCTTACGGTGTCGGCTGCGGCAAGATTCCCTGCTGGAAGTTGGCCAGGAGCTTGCGGATTTTATCGGTTGGATCAATCAGGTTGGACAAGGAGGCGTCGTGGTTGATGGCGTCGATGAGGAGGGCGACAAACTTGCTCATGTTGACGTCCAC
>JAAYKE010000068.1 GCA_012522575.1 Armatimonadota bacterium
GGTGAAGCAATCAGTCCGGATTCCGATCATAGCAAACGGGGATGTGTCTTCTCCGGAGGCAGCCGAGAAGGTGTTTCGTCTCACGGGATGCGACGGAGCGATGATCGGTCGCGGGTCGCTTGGGGACCCCTGGATTTTTAATCGGGTGGCGCAGTATTTGAGATATGGTCAGACAATCGCCGCGCCGGATGCCGCAGAAAAAATTGCTGCCGCCAGAGAGCATTCGACATTGCTTAAGGAATTGCTCGGCGAAAGACGGGCTGCAAAGGAAATGCGCGGGCATTTGGTATGGTACATAAAAGGCATGCCCGGCGCACCGAGGCTCAGAGATCGGCTTATGACCACAAAATCTATCGAGGAGATCGAGGAGGCGCTAAATGAAGCGGGTCGTGAGCATTAGCCTTGGCGCATCGAAGCGTGACAGCGTCTCGCAGCTCGAACTCCTCGGCGAAACATTCGAGGTGTCCCGGATAGGAACCGACGGCGATATGGTTCGCTTTGCGCAACTGATACGCGAGTTGGACGGCAAGGTGAGCGCGATTGGGCTGGGCGGCATCGACAGGTATCTATGGGCGGATAATCGACGATATACGATCCGGGACGCCGACCGGCTGGCGCGCATAGCAAAGATTACTCCCGTTGTTGATGGCAGCGGTGTCAAAAATACAATCGAAAGAAAGACTATTCGGTATCTTCACGATAATGGACTGCTCGATTTCGAGAACGCCAGGGTACTCATTGTTTGCGCGGTAGACAGATTCGGCATGGCGCAGAGTATCGCAAAATACGCTGGTAATGTTGTGTATGGCGATCTGATGTTCAGCCTGGGGATTCCGATTCCGCTGAAGTCTTATGGTGCGGTGCGGGCTGCCGCAGCCGCATTTCTGCCCATCATAGCGCGGCTTCCTTTCAAGTGGCTCTATCCGACCGGATCGAAGCAGGAAAAGTCCAGCCCAAGGTATCAAAGCTATTTTGAGTGGGCCGATATCATTGCCGGGGACTATCATTTTGTGAAACGCGCTATTCCGAGTGTCGAATCGGGCTTGCTGGAAGGTAAGGCTCTTATAACAAACACGTTGACTCCGGAGGATACGCGCATGCTCTGCGAGCGAAAACTGGGTATGTTCGTAACCTGCATGCCGGAGCAGATGAAGTCCGCCGACGGGCGTTATTATGCCACAAACGTATTCGAAGGCGTGCTGATTACGCTGCTGGACAAGCGTCCCGAAGATGTGAGCGCGAATGATTACGACCCTCTGCTTGAGCAAATAAACTGGAAACCAACCATTGTCAGGCCGGGACAGGAAAAGCCGACAACTGACCTATAATGTTTTACTACTGATCGGGGGATATTTTGGAACGATTTGCCTTTGTGATTCATCCGCTTTCCGCAAAAAAAGATGTTGCTCGCAAGTATCCGTTTGTCAAGATTCTGCCTGAATCGTGGGTGGAGTGGGGGATGAAGCACAAAAGTCCGATGGAAGTCTCCCATATAACCGGCATACGTTCGGCTTCGGGGGCCGAGGCTGAGGGCTGGTTGGTGGGCTGTCCGTTGAGTCCCAATCTGATAATGACCATGCCGGTCGAAAAAGTCTATGAGAAGATCATCGGCGCGATCGAAATTGCGGAACAACTGGGAGCTAAGATCGTCGGGCTGGGTGCGTTGACTTCGGTTGTGGGAGATGCAGGAGTGACCATCGCGCAGAGGGTCAATATCGCGGTGACAACGGGCAACAGCTATACCATCGCTACGGCGGTCGAAGGCGCGCTGCGCGGAGCGGAATTGCTGGGCATTAAATCCAACGAGGCTCGGGCCGCAATCGTCGGGGCAACCGGCTCAATCGGCAAAACATGTGCGCACTTGCTTGCCGACCGCTGTGCGGAGATCAAGTTGATTGGTCGATCAGTCGATCGCTTGGAAGCGGTCGCATCCGAACTCTCAGAACGCTCATCAGCCGCGATAGAAGTTGCCACCGATGTTGCCGCGGGCATTCGAGATGCGGATATTGTGGTCACGGTATCGAGCGCGGTAGATACGATCATAGAGCCTGCTTTTATCAAGCCGGGAGCTGTTGTATGCGACGTTGCGCGACCGAGGGATGTAGGGGAAAGCGTCAGGCGGGAGCGCGACGATGTGCTGATCATCGACGGCGGAGTGATTGATGTGCCGGGAGATGTGAACTTCAATTTCAATTTCGGCTTCCCTCCAAAGACGGCGTATGCGTGTATGAGCGAGACTATGATTCTGGCATTGGAGGGACGTTACGAAAGCTACACATTGGGCCGGGACGTCTCCGTCAAACAGGTAAATGAGATAACGACCCTGGCGGATAAACACGGCTTCAAAATCGCAGGTTTTCGCAGCTTCGAGCGCGCGGTCACCGAGGAGCAGATCGACCGGATACGCAGGAATGCGGCAGCGGGCAGATGAGCGCGCTGGTAATAGTCATCGTATCGTTAATAGCCGCAGCCGCAGCCTTGCTCGCCTATATGCTGCTTTTTGAGCAGTTCAATATAAAGATCACCGAGCTTGAGTTGAGATTTCCCAACCTGCCTCGCGCCTTTGACGGCTACAGAATTCTGCATCTGACGGATATGCACCTCACCAAAATCGGCCTGCTCGAACGAAAGACCATGAAGATCATATCTGGTCGCGAGGTCGATGTCTGCTTCATAACCGGGGACGTCACTGCCGATCCGAACGCATCGCAGGTGTTTCACAAAATCTGTTCCATGATCAAAAGCAGGGACCCGATCATGATGGTTTTGGGCAACTCCGAGCACAAACCCTGGCTGGATTCCGAGGCGCTGGTTCGCGGGCTGGCTTTCGATGGGCTGCAGATGCTGATAAACGCATCCACAACTATTTCTCGTGGTTCAGATAAAATCGCTGTTGTCGGAGTAGACGACGCATATTACAGGCTTGCCGACCTCGATGCCGCTTTTGACGGAGTGGATACGAACGGGTTTGTGGTGTTCCTCACCCACACTCCCAGCATCTCTCCGGGCGCGATAAAAAGGGGGGCTGATCTTATCCTTGCCGGCCATACTCACGGAGGGCAGGTCCGCATTCCGGGGATCGGTATGTTATGGACGCACATGCATTCCAATCAATCCCTCAACGATGGACTTTATAACCCTGCCGACATCGCTCGACTTGCCGGGATCGACGCCGGCCATTCAAAATTGTTCATAAGTCGTGGCGTAGGAACCAGTAGAATTCACATTCGATTCCTCTGCCCGCCGGAGATAGCGTATATAACGCTGAGACGTGGCGAATAGCAGGATTATATGATGTTACCGGGGAACTTTCTATTAAGGGTGAAAGCAGCCCCGACTATTGAGGTGACACTATGAACAGCGATGCAAACGCCGGCCCTAAAACCCACTTCGCTCCTGCCGAGCGGGCCTCCAGCGAAGAGATTAGATTTCAAAATCGGGAGTTCTCAAAGGACGCCGCCTCCGTTGGCATACTCGAAGCGATGCCGGATCCGGCAATGGTCATAAACGACAAGCGACAGATCGTGGCAGTCAACTCATTGTTACTTCAGGCACTCGGAGCCGCCAGCGCAGGTGATATATTGGGGCTGCGTCCCGGCGAACTGGTCGGCTGCATCCACTCCAATGAAATGCCGGGAGGCTGCGGCACCGCTCACGCATGTCAGGTTTGCGGCGCACTCCAGGCGATTTTAGGATGTTTCAGGGATCAACGGGATCATTCCGAGGAATGCCGCATCAGCACCCGCCACGATAAAGACGGAGGCGCGCTGGATGTGTTGGTCCACACTAGGTGGATATCGCTGCCAAGCGGGGAACATGCGGTGGTGGATCTGCGAGATATCAGCGACGAAAAACGCCGGCGCGTGCTGGAAAAGGTATTCTTTCACGATGTGGTGAACACCGCTTCCGGCATAAGGGCGATTGCCGAGTTGATGTGTGATCATCCTAACGCGATCGAAAAAGATCGATCGAGATACGAAAGAGACCTCTACAGAATGGCCGACCAGATGATAGAAGAGATTGTGGCCCAGCGCGAACTGCTGGCTGCCGAACAATCGGAGCTGAAGCCGACTATCACACAAGCGAAGGTTTCCGAGATCGTAGAGGATATCGTCGGTTGGTATCGTCACAGCAGGGAAGCAAAAGGCAAGACGATTACCATACAAGACGTGCCGGATTGCGCCATTTCGACCGACGCAATGCTTTTGCGGCGTTGTTTGGGAAATGTCATTAAAAATGCCCTGGAAGCTACCGAAGAAGGCGGGGATGTGCGTGTCGGGGCTGCAGTGGCAGACAGCAACATCGTTTTCAATATCACTAACCCCGGGGTTATGCCGGATCAGGTTCAGCAGCAGATTTTCAAGAGATCGTTCAGCACAAAGGGAGGAGCCGGTCGCGGGATCGGAACCTACAGCGTCAAGCTCTTTATCGAACGATATCTCAAGGGAACCGTAGACTTTACGAGCGGGGAGCCGGAAGGCACTACATTTACTCTCGTCGTCCCTTCCAACCTAAGCTCCGAGTGATAATGTTCCGATAATTCCTTTGAAGCCCGCGGGCTATTTGGCCAATTTGGCGCTTTGCCGGGCTTATTCGGGTCTCGGAACTTTTATATGCCAAATTATTTTCGAAACGGGAATCATAGGCGGGTTTTTGGCGTATAAGCATACGTTGGCCCTGATGCCGATTTATATTCGGTTGACACGCTTATGCCGGGTCATGTACAATGACGCTCGTACCGCAAGTATATGAGCAGGAAGTGGACTGATGAGCGTGCCGAACCTTCAAGCGGCGTGGCACAGTTTTAAGGTTGGTGGGGACCCAAGATCGCGCGATGCTTTGATTTCGCATTACGCGTATCTGGTCAAAATTACGGCTGGCAGAGTCGTCACCAGCTTGCCGCCGAATGTCGAACGAGATGACCTGATCAGCGCAGGGATAATCGGGCTGATCAAGGCGATAGATCAATTCGACACAAAACGGGAAGTGAAATTCGAAACCTATGCTATCGCTCTCATTCGCGGAGCTATATTAGAGATGCTGCGCGAAGAGGACTGGGTCCCGAGATCGGTCAGAGAGCGGGTCAAGGCTCTCGAACGAACCTATCTGGATCTTGAAGGGCAACTGGGCAGACCGGCAACCGATGAAGAGGTCGCAGAGGCGATGGGAATCGAGATCGACTCGTTCCATGCGTTGCTTGCCGATACAGGCAGGGCGTCGCTGTTGAGCCTTGACGATGCAGTGCTGTCGACGGATGGCAACGAAAAAATACACCTTGCAGACGTGGTCCACGACGACACGGCGGATACGTCCGGAGAGGTGGAATCGGGCGCGGTGAAGCAGTCTCTCGGAGAAGGAATCGAAAGACTTCCCGACAGAGAACGCTTAGTCATTGCTCTATATTACTATGAAGGTCTTACATTTAAGGAGATAGGCAAAATACTCGAGGTTTCTGAATCAAGGGTATATCAGCTTCATACTCAAGCGGTACTTCGCCTGCGCGGCTACCTCCAGCGCGACCTGGCCCTGTTCCACTAAGCTGTCGCTGGAATCCCGGTCTGCCTCGTAATACTAACTCACCAAAGGAGCACAACCCCATGCGCAGAATCGAATATGGTCTGGTAGCAGTATTGGCAACAGTGGCGCTTATGATAACGCTTACTGGTTGTGGGCGAAAAGGGCTGGTCAATGTTAATGGCGAGAAAGTCGCCAAAGACGAGTTCTATTCCAGGCTAGAAAGAGTTCCGGTACAGACTATAAAGGGCGGACAACAGGTGACCATTCCGGCCGGCCAATATGTCATCGAGCAGATGATCACCGAAAGACTGCTGGTGCAACTGGCCAAAAAAGAGAACGTGCCGGCAACCGACGAGCAGATCGAAGCCAAGCTCAAGTATGTCAAAGCTTCCACCGGTGGCAGTTTCCTTGCTATCCTGAAGCAGCAGGGGATCAGCGAACAGGAGTGGAAGCGGCAAACCTCGCTGCAGCAGACTATATATAACCTGCTCTCAAAAGGTTCCACAGTCACCGATGCCGATGTCAAAAGAGAATACGACATAGAGATAGCCAAGCCTAACTCGCAGTTCAAAAAACCGGAAGCTGTATTTATAAGCGCGATTATGACCACAACGCAGGATAAGATCAATCAGGCTTACAAATTGCTTCAGGAAGGCCAGGACTTCGGCTCCGTGGCCTTAAAGCTTTCTGAGGATAAACGGACAGCGGGAGGACAAGGACGAGTCGGCTGGGTAAGCAAAAATGATGAAAAGGCTCCGCAGGGCATCAGAACCGCCGCTTATGAGACCGGCGTTGGCAAATACAGCAAACCGTTCAAGATTACTGACTCAAAAGATACAATGTGGGTTATTGTCAGGGCAGACAATAAACGTCCCGCCAGTGTGGATAAATATGAGGACGTTAAAAACTTAATCAAGGAGCAGATGGCGGTAAGAGCGTCAGATAGAAAGACCTTTGACGACCTGCTCAAGAAGTTTATCGGCGAATCCAAGATAACGGTTAATGCCGAGCGATATAAGGACATTCCGGAGATGTTGAAGAAAAACGCCGGTGTGGCGACAGACATCGCCGAAGGCAAAAAGGCATCCGAAACTGACAAGTAACAGGCCATATCGATAGATTGACATTGATACCCAGCCCCTGCCTGTCGCGGGGGCTGGATTTGTAATGGTACGTCTATAAACAAGCAGGCGATATTCGAATCGCTCCGTTGATTTCAGAAAACAGAGTCTGCAGCGTGTCATATCAAAATCATATTGCCCGACAAAAGATGGCTGTGGCTGAGGTTGAATAATGCGCTTGATTTGGTACAATAGAAATATCATGCTTAGATACAGATATTGCGTTATTTCGATGCTTGCGGTATTTCTTTTCGCAAATGCCGCATCCGCCCAGATCGTCGGATTACAGCCCAGGGTCAAACATGTCAGCGCAAAAGGGCATCTGTCGGTTGATAAACTGCGCGTCGGTGACAAGTTTCGCCTTGCTGTTTGTGCGACGGTGGTCGAGGGCACAAGCGTGGGCGGGCACGATAAAGATGCGCTCTATCCCACAAAGCTCGTTGTAAAGGCTCCCAAAGGGATCACATTCAAGGAACCTGTGTATCCAAAGTCCGCTCGAAAAAGTTTTGCCATTGCTCCTGCGGAAAAGATCCCGGTATATGAATCGACATTTACGATTTTTGTCGATGGGCAGGTAGACGCAAAGGCCAGACCCGGCCCGGTGTCGATCACTGCAACGCTCGATACGCAGGCTTGCAGAGGGGATCAGTGTTTCCCTCCCGAAAAAAATGAGCTGACAATTAAGAGCGAGATCGCGCCGAAAAACGCGAAGGTCAAGCCCATAAATAAGGATATATTCAGCGCAGCTCCAACCCAAGACGACGATTTCGGCAGCAAACTTGCCGATACCCCGCTTGCCCTGCGTTTGCTTATGCTATACGGCCTCGGCTTATTGCTGGCGTTTACCCCGTGCGTCTATCCAATGATACCTATCACCGTGGGATATTTTAGTACGCAGGGAGAGTCTCGAACCGGCAGGGTCGTTATGCTTGCCGCTGTGTATGTGCTCGGCATAGCTCTCACATATTCTACCCTCGGAGCGGTTGCGGCCAGCGCGGGAGGAGTTTTCGGCGCGGCTATGCAGACCCCGCCGGTGCTTATTGGGATCGCCGTCATACTGTTAGCGCTGGCTCTGTCGATGTTTGGCCTCTACGAACTGCAGGCTCCCGCGTTCATACAGGACAGGGCGTCTGGTAAGAGCGGGGTGCTTGGCGCGTTGATAATGGGATTGATATTCGGCATTGTCTGTGCGCCGTGCGTGGGGCCGGTAGTGCTGGGATTGATGACCTATGTCGCCAAGCTGGGCAGCCCGCTTATGGGATTCATTATGTTCTTTATGCTCTCGATAGGGCTGGGAACCCCGCTGTTTGCGTTGGCGGCTTTTTCTGCAAAACTGCCTTTGCCGGGGATGTGGATGGTTGCGGTCAAGAAGGTGGCCGGATTTCTGCTCATCGGAGCCGCGGCCTATTTTATCAACCCGATATTGCCCGATACCGTCGCGCGCTATCTTTTGCCTGCTGTGATAGCCGTCGGCGGCATATACATAGGATTTTTTGAGCAGTCGGTGCGTTCGAGTCGAGTCGCCAACGGTTTGGGCAAGGCTGTGAGCCTGGCGGCATTGGTAATCGCAATCGTGATGGTATTTCCCAAGCCGGGGGAGCGCCAGAATATGCAGTGGCAGTCCTACGAAGTCAGTGCTCTTGCAACCGCCCAAAACGCGGGACGGCCAATTATGATCGACTTTACGGCAAAATGGTGTGCTGCCTGCAAAGAGCTGGATCGCGGCCCGTTCAGCAACCCCGCCATAATTGAGGCGACTTCAAAGTTTGAGCGTTTTCAGGTCGATGGAACCAATCCATCAGACCCCGCGGTCAAAGCTGCGATAAGTCGATTTGACGTGCAGGGATTTCCGACTGTGATTTTTATGGACTCATCCTGCAATGAAGTCGCCGCCGCCCGCATCGTGGGATATGTGAATTCCACGGAGATGATGAAGCGGTTGAAAATGGTCGAATAAAGCCGGGCTAATCTCCGAATTGTCGTTGTATTCCCGCGGTTTGAACCTGCGCGCGGTCAGTCTTTGCGTAGTAGTTGTCATCCCCAAAAGCATCCATCGCATTGAGGCTCACCACGTTTACCATCGGTCGAAAAACCTGTCTTCGGTTATTGATCGTTGCGTAAGAAAAATAAAACAACCCAACGGACAACGCGAAAAACAGAACCAGCGCAACACATCTGCTAAGCCACTGCGGGCATGCTGTATCAGGGGAGCATATAACAGGGCTGTATCGCGCCTCGCGTCTTTGGGCGGCAATTGCTTTCTCATCGCGCAGCTTCTGATAAGCCTCGACAAGGGCGCGGGTGCGTTCGGCGGCTTCGGGATCTCGAGGGTTATGATCCGGATGGCAGCGCAGGATGCCGGCGCGAAAAGCCTGCTTCAGAGTGTCTTGCGAGGCAAACCTGTTCACCCCAAGCACGGAATGTAAATTCCTCTCCAAAATAGCCCTCCCTGCTGCACAATAACGCTCTCTGCCCGATCCCTGACAACTGCATTATAACCGATAAATCCGGCAAATCAAGTCCGCTCTCGCTAACCGAGTTTTTGCATTCACGTTGACAGCCTACCAGACAAAGTCTATAATTCCAGAGTCACAGGGAGGCGTGACCCGGAGCCGTGCGCCGGGTCATCATAAGGTGAACAGCTATGAAGATCACATTTCTGGGGCATTCGTCTTTTCTTCTGACCACTGAGGATGGGACGCGCATTCTGACTGATCCATTCGACTTGAGCGCCTACCCGGGCGCTATGACCTATTCACCCATCACCCAATCCGCCGAAGTAGTCACTGTGAGCCACGGCCACGGCGACCACCAGGCGACGCATCTGGTAGGGGGTGATCCGGTTATAATCCGAGGCAACGGCAAGTTTGTCGCTGCGGGCGTAGAATTCCTGGGAGTGGCGGCCTACCACGATGAAAATGAAGGCGCCGAGCGCGGCGAAAACACGATATTCATACTTCGCGCCGATGGGCTAAGCGTTGCGCATTTTGGCGACCTGGGCCATGTGCTCTCTTCGGATCAAGCCGCTGAGGTGGGTCGCGTTGACGTTGCTTTGATCCCAATCGGCGGATTTTTCACGATTGATGCCCAGCAAGCCTGGAAAGTTGCACAGCAGGTAGACGCGCGCATAATCATACCGATGCACTACAGCAACAAAAAATGCAATTTTCCCATTGCAGGTGTAGAGGTATTTCTGGCGGACAAACCGAAAGTGGTGCGTCAAGGGGAGCCGACAGTGGAAATTAGCCCGCACAATATGCCGGCTGAACAAACTGTTATTGTTCTGGAACCTGCGTTATAGTCGACTGTCACAGGTTAGCTGGAAATATATTCGGTTGTGTCGGCTTGCCCGACTATTCGCTGTCTTGCAGGTGATCTACGCAGCCTTGCAGAACGCTGGGCATGGTTTTGCGGACTGATTCGATAAGGCCCGGGGCCTGTCCTTCGTATTCATCCGAGGTTACGACGTCCATTGCTGCGAGATAAGTCCCGATCAACTCGTGCGAAGGAATACTCATATCGCAGATTTTTGAGCAGAATGCCTGCATAGCGGAACGAGATGAGGCGCCGCATGTCTCGCCGGAACTTAGCCGGATGTAGTCAGCAACCAACTCAGCGCGCAGGAGTTGCCGATCTGCCGAAGTGAGCCTGGTAAACCGGCTGGATGATAGATCGACGCCTTTTTTGAGCGCTGCCGCTTCATAGTCGAGCATCTTATCAATCAGCTCACGAGCGTCCGATAGCGTCGGGCGCTGGATCACGGTGGATGCAGCCGATTTGCTGCGGGATTCCATCGGATTTTGGCTTTTTACTTGAGGCACCTTGTTGTACCATCCTGTCTAGCCTGCAGAAATATTGCATGCAGGCCGGTTCTGGTTTCTGAGACCAGTTATTGAACTTATCGGTAAAATTAGACAGAAACTTGAGGAGGCTTAGCTTTTGGTGGCAAATAGCCCGATTTCAAATACGCTGCGCGTCGCTCTGGGCCAGATCAACACGACCGCTGGCGATCTTGACGGCAACGCAAAAAAAATAACGGACTATATCTTCGCCGCGAAAAAACACAATGCGGATGTGGTTATATTTCCGGAGTTGGCAATCACCGGCTATCCGCCGGAGGACTTGCTGTTCAGGCACAGATTTGTCGATGATAACATCGCCGCGCTTCTCTCCATCGCTCAGGGGACGGACGACATCACGGTCATTGTCGGGTTTGCAGACTCAGACGGCCACGGAATCTACAATGCCGCTGCCGTGATCAGAGACGGGCTGATTCTTGGAATCCACCGCAAATCCTGCCTTGCAGACCACGACTATTTCAACGAAAATCGTTATTTTGAAAAGGGCGAGACTACCTCTGTATATAAGCTGGAGGATGCGTTATTTCGAGTCACTATCCAGGGCGATGCCGCAAGCTCGAGCTATGGAGAAAACATTATCTTCGACATCTGCTCTTCTCCTTTCCATCCGGGCCAGTGTAAAGCTCGCGAGCAAAAGCTTGCAAGCCTGGCTGCTCAAGCAAAATGCACAATTGTGCAAGTTAATGCCATAGGCGGACAGGATGAACTGGTATTCGCAGGGCAGTCCCTTGTTGTCGGCAGCACAGGGGAAACGCTATTCAGGGCCAAACCCTTCGAGGAGCAGTTGGCGATAGCGGACATAGATATTGGCGATGCGAAGCCGATCAATCCCTGTAACTATGCGAATGCTATCGAGGTCAGCATCGAACCCGCTCCAAAGGCCGCCGGAGACCTCACCCAAGCCTCCGTATCTGAGCCGCCCGCTCAGGAGGTCGAGGAAGTCTACTCCGCGCTTGTTCTCGGCACGCGCGACTATGCTCATAAAAATGGCTTCAGTCAGGTCGCGCTTGGGATGAGCGGAGGGCTGGACTCCGCTTTAGTTGCGTGCATTGCAGCCGATGCCGTCGGGGCGGAGAATGTGCGCCTGCTTGTTATGCCGTCAATATATTCATCGGCAGAATCTCAGGCAGACGCAGAACGCATGGCCGGAGACCTTGGCGCAAGGTGTGATCGCGTGGCAATAAACGATCTCGTGGAAGCCTACCGCGAGCCGATCGAAAAAGCCTTCGGAGAACCTGCCTTGGGCATAGTCGAAGAAAATCTTCAGGCTCGCATCAGGGGCAACCTGCTGATGGCTCTGTCCAACCAATACGGACTTCTAGTGCTGAACACGAGCAATAAAAGCGAGATTGCCTGCGGATATTCGACCCTCTATGGCGATATGGCGGGAGGGCTGGCGGTTCTCAAAAGCTGTTACAAGTCAATGGTCTACAAGCTCAGCGAATATCGCAACACGATCTCGCCGGTTATTCCCGATTCCATTATCCTGCGTCCTCCATCTGCGGAGTTGCGTCCCGACCAGAAGGATACGGATACACTTCCCTGCTACGATATTCTCGATGCCATTCTCGAAGCCTTTATCGATCGAGGCAGTCAGATCGATGAGATAGTGGCTATGGGTTACGATGAGGCTCTCGTTCGTCGAGTTATGCGAATGATCGACCGAAGCGAATATAAACGCCGGCAGTCCGCCCCGGGTTTGCGATGGGGATGGGATGTCAAACTGCCGATGACAAACGCCCGCGATAAATAATCATCAGGAGATATGACCGACCATGCTAAGTTATGCAATTTGCCTCGCTATAGCCGCAAGTGCGCTGGTTGCGGCTCCGATCAAACCCTATTCAACGATAGTCTGTCCGGGAACCGCCGAATATCCGCGCAATGGCGAGGCGGATATGATCGAGCTGAGAAATGGCGATCTGCTGCTTGCCTATGGCAGATGGACAGGCGGGCAGAGCGACTTTGATAAGGCAGAGGTATGGTGCAAGACATCCGATGATGGCGGAAAAACCTGGGGCAAAGATCGAGTGCTGATAGGCAATGAGGGCAAGCTAACCACGTTTTCGGTCTCATTTCTGAGGCTGCCGAATGACGAGATACTTATGGCTTATCTCACAAAGAACGCAAAGGACAACTGCAATCTGTGGTTCCGTAAGTCCGCCGATGAATGCAAGACGTGGAGCCGCAGGATCAAATTCAAAATGCCCGACGGCTATACCGGCTACACCGGCATGAACAACGCCAGACTGATCAGGCTATCCACCGGTCGCATTATCGGAGCCGCCTGGGAAGGCGGAGTCAAAGGGCATCCTATAATTGCATTTTCCGCCTATTCCGATGACAACGGCTCTACCTGGCAGAAAGGCAGCGATGTTGATATAAGAACGATCGATGCGGACAATGCGCCCGGCGCTCAAGAGCCTGTTGTAATTGAGCTTAAAGACGGGCGCGTGATGATGCTTATCCGCAACAGTCTAGGCTGCATAGCCCGCACATATTCCACCGATCAGGGAGTCAACTGGGGCAAAATCGAGCTTATAAAAGAACTCGAAGCTCCGCTTTCACCTGCCAGCATTATCCGGCTGAAACAAACCGGGGACCTGCTTCTCATCTGGAACAACAACGCGCAGGCGCGCAACCCGCTCAACTCCGCGATCTCCCGTGACGACGGCAAAACCTGGGAAAATATTCGCATAGTGGACATAAAAGACGGGCCGGCCTGGCCTGGTCTTGCCTACACCAGTATCACCCCGGTTGGCGATAAGATATTTCTCACCTATTGGTACTGCGAGCCAACCGGAATCAGCCTCAAGCTGCAGTCGATGGACTATCGCTGGTTCTACGAGGGTATCAAATAAAAAATAGTGGCCGGTTCTGGTACTGCTACACGAACCTTGTCATTTCGAACGCAGCGAGAAATCTGCTTTTTCGGTTGACGGTTCACGGTTGTCGGTTGTCGGTTCTTATAAATAGATAGGTAGCAATCTCCGAATTGCCAGCTCACGATCCCAAAATGCCCGGGACAGAGGTCTGGCCACTTCGCTCACCAATGCAATTTATCTCTGGTTTTCGCTCTTTTCGCCCTTTCGCGTTTTCCCTTCCCCTATGCGCCAGCTTTCTCAATTCTCATCAGTGCCGAACAAATTATCCTTAATAACCACGTTCTTCTTAGCATTATTGACGATCTGCTTGCTCGAATAAAACTCATTGCCCGTGATGATCGCAGAGATGCACTTCTCGTCAATCACAATCGGCGCGTGCCCTGCTGTGCCGATGAATACGCTGCCAGCAACCCCGATTCTACCCCCGACTACGTTAATATAGTCTTTAGTCTTAGGTGCGGGGTCAATAGCGTGAAATGAGCAACTATCGAAAGAGACTCTCCCGCGTCCGTCTATGCGAATCATCTCTTGCGCCTCAATCTCTCCCGACGCGCCGAATATGCCACAGCCTGTGAATCTGACCGGGCCGGTGTTCTTCTCGCTCACGACGATCCTGCCGAATATCTGCGAGTTTGCAAAGCTGACCCCAGAATGCCCCTGTGTTTCCTCTACATAAACAGCGACATCGCAGCAATCCGCTCCGCTTTGTGTCATCAAATAGTTGCCCGGCCCTGGTTCGGATGCTTTCATAAAATGGATTCCGGTCTTATATAAAATGGCAAAGCAGTTGGAGACATATTGCCAATCAGATCTTGCGAATATAAATGCGGTTCCGTTTTTGAATATCCAGTCATCCGTTTTAGGAGCTTTCCCGCCAAGCACATGCGCGGTCCAGAACGGCCAGAAATGGATGTTTTCGAGTCGTCCGACATCAAAGCACAAATCGACAAAAAGGCCTTTATATAGCGGTTGTCCATACAGATTGCGGATATAGTGTCTTCCCGCGACTCGGCTGCCGAAATCGACGCCTTGATAAGGGTTGACCAGCAGGCAGTCGATTATGCTGGGGTTATCGCATCCCGCCGAGGCCACGCACCAGGGATACGCAACCGGTTCCGCATCTGCTTTCTGTTCAGGGTAGTAGATTGTCA
>JAAYKE010000069.1 GCA_012522575.1 Armatimonadota bacterium
CCAGGGCATAAGCCTGACCCTGCTGCCCAGACCTATACCCTGGGCGCGGGCCGACGTCGAGGTAACGATCGAATCACAGCCGATGGACTCATTTGCGGGACAGATCGAAGCCGCTATGGATCAGATCAAGACCTGGCTGGGCAACCGGCAAATAGTGGTCCTCGCCTCCAATCAGGCTCGTCGGATGCTGGAAATATTGACGGAGTATGGAATCTCAGGCATTGCGCTCGACGATGCGCCTTTTAATGATTCGCAGTCACCGATTATCGATTCGGTGCTTGTAGCGAATTGCCCTTTGCGCACCGGATATAAGCTGATCGATGCCGGGTTTGTTGTGCTCACAGACTCTGAGATATTCGGCGCGCCGCGTCTGCATCGCGCCCGCAAGACCTCACATGAAGGCATCCCCATATCCAGCGTGCTCGACCTCAAAGAAGGGGATTATGTGGTTCACATCAGCCACGGAATAGGGTTCTATCGCGGCATAACCCGACTCAAAACAGGGGATGTGGAGCGCGAATATCTGCTGCTGGAATACGCGCAGAACGACAAATTATATGTGCCCAGCGACCAGATCGATCGCGTGCAGAAATATATCGGAGGGGAGGGAGTTCCGCCGACCGTCCACAGGCTTGGCGGCAGCGAATGGATGCGCACCACGGCGCGTGTCAAAAAAGCGGTGCAGGAAATGGCGCGCGAACTGGTCGAGCTTTATGCGTGGAGGCAGGCGCTTGGCGGTCATTCATTCAGCCCCGATACGCCCTGGCAGCAGGAAATGGAATCGGCTTTTCCGTTCAACGAGACCCCGGATCAACTCGGCGCAATCCACGACGTCAAGGCCGATCTCGAAATTACCAAACCTATGGATCGTCTGATCTGCGGAGACGTTGGCTATGGCAAGACCGAGGTCGCGATCAGGGCGGCGTTTAAGGTGGTCTCCGACGGTAAGCAGGTGGCGATTTTGTGCCCGACAACTGTGCTCGCTCAGCAGCACTTCAACACATTTTCCGAAAGACTGGCCGCGTTTCCCATCAACATAGAGCTTTTATCGCGTTTTCGCACCACAAAAGAGCAAAAGGCGACGGTGGAAGGGGTTAAATTCGGCACGGTGGATATAGTAATCGGCACGCATCGTCTCCTCAGCAAGGATGTTGAGTTCAAGGACCTCGGTTTGATGGTCGTCGACGAGGAGCAGCGGATCGGCGTCAAGCATAAAGAAAAGCTCAAGCAGATGCGCAAAACCGTCGACGCGCTGACCATGACCGCTACGCCCATTCCCCGCACGCTGCATATGTCCCTGTCCGGCATTCGGGATATGAGTATAATAAACGATCCGCCGGAGGGTCGAATGCCGATCAAGACAATAGTAAAAGAGGCGGAGGCAAGCGCTGTTCGAGAGGCCATTGTGCGCGAACTCGATCGCGGCGGGCAGGTGTTTTTCGTGCACAATCGAGTAGAAAATATCGGCCATGTCGCCGATCAGGTGCAAAAACTGGTGCCTTACGCTCGATTGGACACCGGACATGGACAGATGCCGGAAAGCGAACTGGAGCGGGTGATGATGGATTTTTATGAGCACAAATTCGATGTGCTTGTTTGCACGACCATCATTGAGAGCGGATTGGATATCCCAAACGCGAACACCATAATCGTAAATGACGCCGACAAGCTCGGGCTTGCGCAGCTATATCAACTTCGCGGACGGGTGGGCAGGTCCGATAGGCAGGCTTATGCATATCTGCTCTACAGGCCCGATAAAATGCTCACGGAGGTGGCCGAAAAACGGCTGGATGCTATTCGCGAGTTCACCGATTTCGGCAGTGGCTACAGGATAGCGATGCGTGATCTGGAGATTCGCGGAGCCGGTAATTTGCTGGGAGCCGAGCAGAGCGGGCAGATGGCGGCAGTCGGTTTTGATCTGTATTGCAGGTTGCTAAATGAGGCGGTTAAGGAATTGAGGGGCGAAGAGGTGGAGGAAATCCAACTTCCGCCGGTGGAGTTGCCGCTGGATGCGTTTATTCCGCAGGGTTATATATCAACCGAGGCGCAGAGAATACTGTTCTATAAGAAGATGGCTGCGGTGAAGTCCGTTGCCGATGTTCAAGCGGTGCAGGATGAATTGGAGGACCGCTTCGGGGATCCTCCGCGTGCGGTTTGGAATATGCTTGCGATGATAAGGTTGAGGCTGCGCTGTTATGAGTTGGGAATAGCGTCCATTTCTATGTTCCGCAATCAGGTTCAGGTCAACTTTGGGCCGGGAGTCCGCCTGGCTCCTGGGCTGTGTAATGAGCTGATGAAAACCCACCGCCGCCACTGGTTCCAGCCGGACAAACTGGCCATCAACCCTTCGTCGCACAGAATCATCTCAGAGGTCGAGGATATGATCGATGCGCTGGCGGGCGCATTCAAGAAAATGGGTGCGAAGGTAGGGTAGGGTGATATTGGTGTTATCCCTATCGCATGATTATCCCGCCGTTTAGAAGTCGAGGATATTAAAGATTGGGCTGCAAGTCTTCCGGCGGCTCAATGCACAGAAACTCGCGGTAGATCCGCGATTTGTAGCACGGCGCGATCTCGTTCACGGCAGAAATGAATGCTTGATATGTGCCCTCACCGCCGATCTTCTCCCAGAATTCATCGCCAATGAGAACTATAGAATCGTGTCGCATGTCGAACCACCGCGCAGGAAATGACCAGGCATAGTCGTCTTTGCGGCCATACGGATTATAAGGAAGCGCATAATATGCCGCGTCGATTGGGCAAGGATCCATGCTATACAGCTTCAGCATCTTCTCTTTGCTGACTTTTGTCTGATCGCTGTTTGGCAAAGGAGCTTTCAGTTCAAATGCATATTTGCGATTATTGGCGGTGTCTTCTGCGAAGATGTCACATATTACAGTCACCGGCACAAGAGGCCCATCTCCCTGCATCACGTAGGCCAATTCCGTATCCCAGTCCGGCCGTTGTCTTTCGGATTGTTTGCCGGCGTGTTCCAGATTATTGAGCACCTCGGCAATTCTTCTCAAGCGTTCTGTTGGAACATTGCCGGTAATACGCCAGGATTTGAACCCGCGTCCCAACCCTTTATTGGCAGCAACTAAAGCAAGCTGCTCCCATACTGTTCCAAAAGGAGTTACAAAACGTCGCTCGAAGTGAGAACCTTTGAAAATCTCATCGGGCACAAGCGCCGCATACAGAGGTTTCTTCGCTCGGTGTTCTTCTTTGATAAAAGGGTCGTCGACCAACACCCTCTGCAGCACTCGCTCCATCAGGCTGTGAATCACGTTTTGTATGGCAGCTTTCATCGACTCCGAATCGGTCATATTTATGGTTTCCTCCAGATGAAAACTGACTCGAAAAATTCGCTGGATCGCCGTCCGGTGCGTCTGTTTACGTGTCTTTTTACTACCGCTTCGATCTCCAAACCGGCAAGTTCGGCTATTCTATCGTAGAGATTTGCCCGATCGCCGGCTACCACGATCATACGTCCGCCCGCTCGCATAGAAGAAGCGGCGTTCTTGAAGACTTGTGCAATGCCTGCCTGGTAGCGCTCCCGAGCATTTGCTCCAGCGCCTTCCGCTGCCGGGCCGATCTCCGCCTCGCGTCGGTCTTCCAGATCGAACAAATGATAGGCATACTCGTGTTGTGCGTGATAGTCTATCAATCCGACGTACGGCGGGCTGGTTATGACGCCATCTATAGGAGGTATGTCGGCTTCCCTGCTGTCCTGATGATGAATCGATACGCGAGCAGCGGACCGCAGGCTAGCATACTCGGAAATTCGAGCTATGGTGTCGAGGCTGTATCGTTCGATAAACTTCCACGCCTCTGTAGTTGGCGAGCAAGTGCGAGAGTGTTTGTAGCACCAGTACGGTTCAGTTTGCGGTTGCTTGGGGAAGTCTAAATCGAAATGCTTGGTGAGACGTGCGGAACGAGCGGAGCGGCTGAGGATTATTCTCAGCAGGTCTTTGTAGCGGTATTCACCAGTTTCTATAAAATGACGATACGCCAGAAGCTCTCGAAGCGTCTGCGGTGCAAACCAGGCATTTAGATATTCGTTGTCGGTGTCGGGAATAGCCGCAGTTTCCGAGCCTGGTTCGCTTATGAGGGCATCGCTATCCATATTCAGCGTCGCACTTCGCGTTCGCTGCATAATGTCTCTTATCTCTGCCTCTGCGACTGTCAAATCATAGCGTTGAGTTTTGGCACGGCACAGCATGACATTGAAGGCGGATATGTCATAGCCGATAGATTCTATGCCAAGCTCATTCGCCTGCACAAGCGTCGTGCCCGACCCGCAAAATGGATCGAGCACCCTCTGCCCTGCTTCGAAGTATTTGCGCAGAAATATCTCCACCAACTGAGGTATATACTTACCCAGATAGGGGTGCAACCTGTGAACATGCTTGGTGCGGATTCGTTCCGGAAGCTCTTTTTCACGCCAGTTCAAGTTGAGAGATTCCAGCGGAGTGTCCCTGGTCACTGCTGCCGCATCCGTCGGCTTCGATGGCGCGGAGAAAACAGTAAGATTGTTGTCTTTATCAACTTCCGAGACACCCGGTATGGAGAGGTCGAAAGGTATCTGAGTCATCTGATACTCCGTTTGCAACACACAGTGTCGCGCTCAACGCTAATTGTATATTTGTTCTGACCGCGTGCGTTATCCTTCATTGCCTTCCAGCAGCCCTGCCACTCGGCCGCTTGACCAGGCCCATTGCAGGTTATAGCCGCCGGAGTCGCCGTCTACGTCGATTACCTCTCCGGCGAAGTAAAGCCGGTCGACGAGTTTTGACTGCATCGTGCGAGCTTTGATCTCTCTTGAGTCAATCCCTCCGGCAGTCACCTGAGCCTCCTTAAACGGCCTCAGTTTGTCTATGGTAATCGGTAGATTTTTCAGTTTATCCGTCAATTTTAGTCGTTGGGCATCGGTTATGCGGCCGGCTTGTGCGCTGCCGTCCACTTCTGCAATCTCGCATACTATGTCTATCAGTCCGGTCGGAAGCAGGCCGATCATTGCACTTGACAATGTGCCGGCGGGCGCGCTTTGCAAAATGTCTGAAAGGACGCGGTCAAGCTCCGCTTCGGACATATCGGAAAACATATCGATGCACAGCGTGACAGGGCCGCTTGGAAGCGCGGTCGCAATCCTCCTTGCTAGCGCCATAACGGAAGGTCCCGATACGCCGTAGCGGGTAAAAAGCACATCCCCGGTAGATTCCCCGATCACTTCGCCATCCGCCATCGCCTGCGTTCGCGCCTCGATTTTTGTTCCCGCAGCATCACCCGGCCACGTTTCGACCGTTTCCAGAGGAACCAGCACAGCATGAATCGGCGTAAGAGTATGCCCCAGTTTTCTTGCCCAAAACAACCCGTCCCCTGTCGACCCGAACTGATGCGCAGCTCGGCCACCTGTGGCAATTAGAATGTTTGTCGATGTAAAAGTCCGCCCGTCAATCAGGCTTATTGTCCAATTTTCGCCGCGCTCGACAGACTTGACCTGAGCCTTGAGAGCCAGCTCGACTTGATTAGCATTCAGCCTACGTTCAAGGACTTCAATCACGCTGGATGCCTGATTAGTGCGCGGAAAAATGCGTCCATTGTCCTCCTGTTTCAACAGCAGACCGAGGCTGCGAAAATAATCAATGGTCGCGTTCTGATCGAATCGGCTGATCGCGGATCGGATAAAATCCGGGCAGGCTCCGTGGTAGCGGTCGATCGATAATTCGACATTGGTGAGGTTGCATCGTCCGTTGCCGGTGGACAGCAGCTTGCGGCCGATTTGAGGGTTTCTTTCGATCAACTGCACCCGTCGACCCTGTTCTGAGGCCGTAATCGCCGCCATTATCCCCGCAGGTCCCGCTCCGATTATCACGACATCGCGTTTGCTCATATCTGTTATCTTATACTATAAAGAATCTCTTTTCCACTGCTGCCGTTGACCAGGTTTGTTCGATCTGATATTCTCAGTGAGATAGCAGAGCGTAAGCGTGGGAGGGCCACATATTATGAGCGATAAACTTGCGTGGGGAATTATCGGAACCGGCAATATTGCCAAGACATTCGCCAAAGGATTGGCGGCGTCCGCCACCGGAGAATTGCTGGCAATTGGCAGCAGAACCCAGGAATCCGCGGACAAATTCGGCGACGAGTTCGATGTGCCTCGTCGTTATCCGAGCTATCAAGGGCTGCTCGACGACCCGGACGTGCAGGCGGTGTATATCAGTACCCCGCATCCTATGCACGCAGAGTGGGCGATAAAAGCGGCTGAGGCGGGAAAACACATCCTCTGCGAGAAGCCGATCACAATCAACTACCCGGATACGATGGCGGTAATCGAGGCCGCGCGAAAGCACGACGTCTTTTTGATGGAGGCGTTTATGTATCGCTGTCACCCTCAAATAGCCAAACTCGTCGAACTGATTAAAGAAAAGGCCATTGGCGAGGTGAGGCTGATCAAAGCCTCGTTCAGCTACAATGCTGCGTTCAACCCGGAATGGCGCGTTTATAACAACGCCCTCGGCGGCGGCGGGATTCTCGATGTCGGTTGTTATACGACCTCAGTTTCGAGGCTGGTCGCCGGCGCCGCTCTCGGCAAAGATTTCGTGGAGCCGATAGAAATCAAAGCTATCGGTAAGTTGGGTGAAACCGGAGTGGACGAATACACCGCAGCGCTGTTGCGGTTCCCCGGAGATATTATCGCGCAGATCGCAACCGGAGTGACCGTGAACCAGGAAAACAGCCTGCAAGTCTTCGGAACCAAGGGCAACATATATATCCCCGGCTTCTGGAATCCCGATAAGCAGGGAGAAAAACCGGCGATGACCCTCAACCGCGACGGGCAGGCTCCGGAGGATGTGAGCGTGGAGTCGGACAGGGGAGTCTACGCCTACGAAGCGGACACCGTGGCCGCCAATATCGCCAATCGTCAGGCAAAGCCGCCCGCTATGACCTGGGACGATACCCTCGGCAATATGCGAACCTGCGATAGTTGGAGGCTGGCAATCGGGCTGGTTTACGACATCGAGCAGCCGACTGCCGACTATCCGACCATCGACCGCCGACCGCTTGCCCGCAACTCCGATGCCAAAATGCCATACGGCAGGATAGAGGGATTGGATAAGCCCGTAGCTCGACTTATCCAGGGCGCAACGTTGGCAGGAGCGCAGTTCCAGCTTCCTCATGCATCCATATTGTTCGATGAATACTTCAGAAACGGCGGCAACTGTTTTGATACCGCCTATATCTATGGCAACTCCGACTATATTCTAGGCAAGTGGATATCCAATAGAGAAATACGGGACGACGTAGTGATTCTGGCTAAAGGAGCGCACACTCCCGACTGCAATCCCGAGGCGATTCGGAGCCAGTTGAAAGAAACACTCGAACGAATGAACACGGATTACGTTGACCTCTACGTGTTGCATCGTGACAACGATCAAATCCCCGCAGGTGAATTTGTCGATGTGCTCAATGAACAACTCGATGCGGGCAGGCTGCGCGCGTTTGGCGGTTCGAACTGGACTCTGGAGCGCATTGACGAGGCGAATGCCTACGCGAAATCCAAGGGTCTGCGCGGGTTTACCTCGGTCAGCAACAACTTCAGCCTTGCCAGGATGGTGACTCCGCCGTGGGATGGCTGCCTGTCCTCCAGCGATGCCGAATCTCGCAAGTGGTTTGCCAAAAACCAGATGCCGCTGCTGTCGTGGTCCAGCCTGGCCAAGGGATTTTTCTCCAGCGGGGACAGGGATAATCTGTCAGATCGGATGATGGCGGACTGCTGGTATTGCGAGGACAACTTCCAGCGGCTTGACAGGGCAAAGGAGTTGGCCAAAAAGAAGGGGGTTTTGCCGGTGCAGATTGCGTTGGCGTATCTGTTACATCAGCCGTTCCCCGTGTTCCCGCTGATCGGCCCTGAGAAGCTCAGTGAACTGATGGTCTCGTTGGCCGCGCTGGATATCGCGCTGACCGATGCTGAGGTGAAG
>JAAYKE010000070.1 GCA_012522575.1 Armatimonadota bacterium
CGCACTGGCTGTGTAGATCGCTGCCGCGCTAAATGAGATGCAAATGCCTCTGAACACGCTTATGGTCGCTAGAAACGCTACCATAACCATATCAATTATGCGCTCAATAATAAAGGAGCCGTATCCCGGTGCGCGCTCTAAAAGCCCATACCGCTTCAAAAACTCCGTTCGCAGGATCTCACCGGACCTCAATGGCGTCATAGTCGCCAATCCAACAGTTATAGCCGTACACATATAAAGCGACACGATGCTGATCTGCACGCCCATTTTACGCAGCAGGATATACCATCTCAGCGCACGCAAGACCCAGAATATCAATATCGATACCCCGCAGCCGAAGATCAACAAAAACAGGTTGGTCTTCTTCAATATTGATGCGATGACAACCCAATGGAAGCTGCGGCAACATACCAGGCACAAGCAATGAACAGCAATAAACCAAAACCCCATACAGCAACTCTCTTGACGGATATTTTGACCATATTTAGTCCTGTTCCGCTTTCAAGGCAAGGGCGGTTTTCAGATCGTGGATGCGCTCGCGGAGCTGTTCCGGGTTTTCGGCATATATCAACGCTTCTCCAACCCTGTGGCGGCCGTTTATAAACGCCTCAACAGAAGT
Organism: Armatimonadota bacterium; assembly: GCA_012522575.1. Classification (GTDB taxonomy): domain Bacteria; phylum Armatimonadota; class UBA5829; order UBA5829; family UBA5829; genus DTKD01. The sequence continues at coordinate 620 of JAAYKE010000070.1, forward strand.
GCCGTTAGGCAAATCAATTGCTATGTAGTCAACCCATTTTTCTTGTTGCAAGCGCCGCAGTTCGGACACGTCGTAGCTAAGTTTACCGGTTTGATGCGTGCCGAGCAGGACTAGACCAACAACCCGAGGTTCGCCAAGCTCCGACATATTTGGGGCTTGTCCGCAAGCGGCCTTGACGCTGTATTCCACAATATCGAAATCGTAACACTTGCGCCACAAAGTATTGAGCGAGTTGCCGCCCATTCGCGGGGTCATTTCGATGAGATATACATCATCTTTTGTTGCAACAAAGTCGCAGTCAAAAGGCCCGTCAGTAATTTTAAGAATGCTGAACACCTGGTTCAGACGGTCTAAAAGCCTAGACTTCTGCAACTCTGACAAACTCGACGGAACATTATGACCACAAGTGGCAACATACGGCAGAGGCATCGTCTGCCTGTCTGTAATCAGTGTCACAAGCAGCTTGCCGTCGCGCAAAATACCTTCGCAAGTGCCTTGATGGCCGGATATGTACTCCTCAATGACTCCGCAACCTGTAGGGCTGAAACTCAGCGTCTGAGGAAGCCTCTGCACAAAATCAGAGGCAGACTCCAGCACAAAAATACCCTTGCTTCCTGAGGATTTATCCGGTTTGATTATCCATTTTTGATTAGCAGAGATTTCGATGCTCAGTTGAGTATCGCGGTTGATTTTGTATGCTCTGGGACAAGGCAAGCCTTGTGACGTGAGAAAATCTCGAAACGCCGCCTTGTCGCATAAAATAGTCGTGCTTTCATATGGCGGGCCGACCAATCCCATTCTCTCGGACACATAGGCGGCGGTGGGAACCGAAACATCGGTGCATGGGGAAATTATCCCGTCGATACGCTCGTCAAGAGCTATGGCCAGCACGCCTTCAAGGTCGGTGGTGTCGATGTGATAGCTTTTGTCTGCAAGAGCGTGCCCTGGATTTGATGGCACATTATCCGTTGTGATAACCCTATAGCCAAGTCGCTTTGCAGTCTGTATGGTGTCGAGTTGATATAACGATGCAGCCAGCACCAGAAGTGTCTTTTTACTCATAGATTTCACTCACAGTATATCCGACCTTCGTGCCGGTAAGCTGCTGATTTAACCGCGACAGATACAGGCTGAAAATCAGAAGACATAGAAGCGTAATAGCATTGAAAAACGATGTGACCACCACAAGACTTGCCCAACCCGGAACGCTGATCCCCATCACCAAAGCTCGATATGAGACATAGCCTGCAAGAATAAGTGCGAAGGCAAAAGCGGCAGCGCAGGCGGCGGCAACCAAATAGACCGGATATGACGAATAGCTAAATATCATATTTGCCGCTAATAAAAAGCTGCGCTTGATAGTATAGCGGGACTGACCAAAATGCCTCGGTCTATGGTCAACTTCGACGTTAGTATAAAGGGCCGTATGAGATAGAAGCATTGATGTAATGTAGGGAAAAACCCCGCCCATTTTTACTACGTTGTCGACCACTACCCGCCGAATAGCGCGAAAGCTTGTAAGTTGAAAATCTTTGGGCAGGCCAAACATCCTGCGCTGGAGGATATCGATCATTCCGCCTGCCGCATTGCGAATCCCGCTGTGCTTTTTGGAGTCATAGGAAGCTATGGCTAAATCAAAACCACGGTCAATAGCCGCGATTAATTTCGGAACCTCGGAAGGCGGATTTTGAAGGTCATCATCCATCGTCACCACAATATCGCCGGTAACAAGAGAAAAACCGCATAGTATGGCGTTGTGCTGCCCGCTGTTTTTGAGCAGATGGACAATTTTGAGATGCTTGTCATATTTGCCCTTGAGGTCCTTCATCACCGCCCAGCTATTGTCCGGGCTGCAGTCATCCACTAGCACGATCTCGAAGTCCCGGTTCAGATTGCCCAGCACATCAACCAACTCCGGAACGAGAATCGGCAGCGAATCCTCAGACCTGTATACCGGTATGACAACGCTTATTTTGTCGTCGGCTTTAGACAAGCGTAACCTCCCAATTACCTGTTCTTTGACCTTGCAATGCGCATCGCGCTAAATGGTCTCTGCGAATGCCGGTTCAAGACGTTTGAAATTGCGGTATCCCAATATCAATATTACGATAGAGACCACCGCCGAAATGCCGACGTAGTTCCACATCGGAGCCTGACCCTCCAACACCGTTTTTCTGATCCCGTCTATCAGCGGGGACATTGGGTTGAGCATATACAAGCCCACATACTTTTTGGGCACTAAACTGATCGGATAGACGATTGGCGATGCATACATCCAGACCTGCAACAACAACGGCATCACGTGTCGTATATCTCTATAAAACAGGTTCCAGCTCGATAGAATAAAAGATACGCCCAGCATAAGGCACATTTGAATCATCAGCAATGGTATCGCAAAAAACGCCATCGGTGACAAGTGGACTTTGTAGTAGACAAGCAAAGGAACCAATACCAGCAGACCCAACGCCAGGTCCACTGTTTTGCCCAGTATTGCGGAAATAGGAAAGACCTCGCGGGGAAAGTAAATCTTTGTGATAAGACTAAAGTTATTGACAAGGCACTCGGAGCCGGTTGTCATTCCGCCGGAGAAAAACGTCCAGGGCAGCATCGCTATATATGCAAAAATCGGATATGGGATGTTGCCGGTGTCGATTCTGACGATATAAGACATCACAATCGTAAAAACGATCGTCATCGCCATCGGTTGAAGCAGCGCCCACAATATGCCGAGCGCCGATTGTTTATAGCGGCCCCTGATATCGCGCCGGGTCAGACTTGCTACCAGTTCTCTATGTTGCCACAGAATGCTCAACGCACCGAGTTTGCGCTCCTCCGGCCACTCTTGTTGCGGGCTTTCGCAAACCTCAGTATCTTCTACTACCTTCTCCAAACTTGAAATACCCCTGTTTTATTGAACGAATCGTCCTGTTCGTTCTTCCTGCCGGTCTCCATATCGCCCTGCCCGGCTTGCTTTTTGATTGCGACTTTTAATACAAGTATCTACGCGCTGCCGGATGATTGGTCGGTGAGACGAGCATCCGACGTGCCAAAATCTGCATAATAGCGGGAGTAGAAATGAATGCTGTCGACATTATCAGGAGACATCCTGTTGACAGCCACGCCAATTATATTGGCCTGGGCTTTTTTCAACAAGTCGCGCGCTTGAATTTCGGTCTCCCTGGGAACCTGGTTCGCCGAGACCACCATCAACGCTGAGTCAATCCAGTTTGCCAGCATAGGCCCGTCGCTGAACACTATCGCACTCGGCGTGTCGAAAAGCACAAGATCGCAGTGTTCTTTGAGGCTCTCCACCAGCTCACGCATACGCTCAGATCCCAGCAGTTCGGAGGAATTCGTCGGTTTGGGACCGGCAGGCATCACAAAAAGATTCTCAGTTTCCGTCTCGTGCAATGCTTTTGTCAAATCGCAGTTGCCCTGCAGCACTGCGCTCAAACCCACATTGTCGGGCAGGTCAAAGACAGTATGCAGGCTTGGCTTGCGCATATCCGCATCTATCAGGATAATCCTTTTGCCGGCTTGAGCAAGAGCAATAGCTAGATTGCATATTGTGGTGGTCGCGCCCTGCTCCGGTCTACCTGATGCCACCATCAGCGTTTGGAACGGATTATCCCTCATAGCAAACAGTATATTGGTGCGCAACATTCTGTAGGATTCCGCCATTGGCGAGGCAGGGTAAAGATGCGTTACTCTGGCGAGCATTCCCTCTCGAGTCGAGAGTTGCGGCGTCATACCAAGCACGGGAACGCCCAGCATTCCCTCAACATCGGAGGCTTTTCGCATGCGGTTGTCGATGGAGTCGAGCCACACAGCCGCCACGATTCCAACGGCCAGCGACAGCACAAACCCATATACCAGCAGCGATTTACGGGACGGCCCCTGTTGAAAAGGACCCTGTGAATAATGCGCCCAGCCATACGGCACAATCGATCCGGTCCTGGTAAATTCTTTCTCCGCAATTAACGCCTGATCGTGCTTTTCGGAAAGCATCTTATAAGTCGCCTCAGCCTGGGCATATTCCGTCATCATCTCCGCCAACTGCGGTTGTGAATCCGACAGTTTTTTGACCCTGCTCTCAGCTTCGGCCAGGCTTTCCTCAACGGACTGAACCCTGGCTTGTGCGGTTGCCAGGTTATACTGCGCATCGGATTGTCTTCTGAGCAGCGCCTGGTGAACCTCGTTCATAGTCGGCGCCTGATAGTCCGGGCCTTCCTGCTCCAGCCTGTCTTTTAGGATGTTAATGCGAGCCTCGGCGGCCTTATACAATTCGTGCTTTGGTTTATAGCGTTGTGAAATCATCCTCAGATCGACTTCAGCCTGCATCAATTGCTCATCAAGCTTGATCGCCCTAGGATTCATTTTCGCAGGCACTGTCTGATCTCGTACCAGTGGCTGGATGCCCATTTGCAAATCTACATCAACCACGGCAGCCTGCGCCTCTTTCAAGGTCGCTTCCGCCTCAGTTTTAGCCGCCCGCAACCCTGCTATTGAAGATATGGCAGTTGCGGTCTCAGCATCGACCGAGACAACATCATTTTTGTCCTTATAGTCGGCAATGTCAACTCGGAGTTGATCGAGTTTGGCTTTCGCTTCCTGCTTGCTGGTTTTCAGAAAGTGTTCGTATGTGCGTGTATCTGCTCGACTTTTTTCCTGATAAGTCTCTGCAAACGCCAGCGCAACCGCATTTGCAAGATAGGGAGAATCGTGTCCGTTGGGCATTTTAATTGTGAGGCGAATGATATCTGTCGTAGTGCCCTTTTCCCCAACGGTTTCGTTTTTCACCGGGGTCACTTCGAGGACTTTTGACCAGTCCTGATGCCGCAACGGGCGACCCGGTTCAATCATTATAGTGGTCATAGGTCTGCCTGTTCGAGGAGGCAACTCAGAGTCAGGCACATCCGGGCCGACAAGGGTTCTAAGCTGCTTTTTTTGTTCTTCCGCGTTTTTTTCCAGAAACGATCTTGCCTTGTCGTAAACTTCTCCCTGCTGCGCAAGGATAATGAGGTTACTGAGAATAACCGTTCGATCGCGAACAGAACTGCGCTGCGTGCTCGCCGTAGTAATCCCGCCCTGCATTACCTGCATGCTGGGGGACACATAAGCCGATGCTTCATAGACGATCCTGGGCTTGGGAGCAGCGATAATCACAACAAGCAGCGTGACTGCGACGATACCAATAATCATCCACCTGCGCTGCCTGATAATTCTGATTGTATGCCAAAAGTTCATAACATAGATAACCAATAACCATCTTTCACAACAAAAGACGGCAACGGCTTAAAATAAACTCCGTATATCCTCAATCTATCTCTGCCATTATACCACGTTGGGGGTATTGCTCCACATATAGATATTGTTGGCACGACAGTCGTCGGAATGTATGAGCATAAGCAAAATACGCACGAAGTATTGTGAGAGGTTCCGGTGGGGATAAAAAAGGTCAGTCGTGGCTAGCAGGCTCCCCGCTTCAACAAGACTGCCGGGATGGTGTACAGCAGAATCCACAAATCGAGCATTACGCTTCGCTGTTCTATGTAGAGCATATCCATCTGGACGCGCTCTTCGTAGGATGTGTTGCTGCGGCCTCGCGTTTGCCAAAGCCCGGTAAGGCCGGGTGTGACGGTCTTGAACAGTTCAATGCAGGGGCCATAAATCTCAACTTCATCGGCATGTATCGGACGCGGCCCGACAAACGCCATATCTCCAAGTATGACGTTGAACAGTTGAGGCAGTTCATCCAGGCTGGTTTTGCGCAGGAATCGCCCGATCCTGGTCACTCGCGGATCGGATTTGAGCTTGCAACTGATGTAGTAGTCTCGCTGAAGTTGCTCATCACGTGCCAGAATGCCCTCTGCACCATCGACCATTGAGCGGAACTTCAGCATATCGAAGCTCCTGCCGCCCTTGCCAATTACTCGCCGCTTAAATAATATAGGGCCAGAACCGGACGCCCTTACCAAAAGCGCAATAACTCCGAACAACGGAGAGGTTATCAGGAGCAACCCGACCGCGAAAACTACATCGAGGCATCGTTTAATGCTGTGATACAGCACTCCTGCTCGCCGTTCGAGTTCTGACATTCGACGCTGTCGCCGTCTGATCATAACGACGGCTCCGAGTCCTATAGGGGCCAATACCGCAGCCGATACCTCAGGCACAGCGACAATATCGCTGTCGGCGCATACAACGCATGCGCCTGCCAAAAGCAACAAGGCCGACAGTATTAAAATGGAGTGCATTTGTCGCAAAACTTCCCTCAAACACAACTCGACAAAGGCTCTACAGCACGGGTAGAATTGCCAAAACCAAGCATTTGTATAAAAAATCTGCTTGCAGCGCAGAAACGAAATGTGCCCTGCGGTATCGAAGGCTCGCCCGCAAAGTCACAATAAACCCGCTCTGCCATGAAACGGGCCAACGGTAGCAGCACACTCTTTATATCACAGTTAACATTGCAAGTCAACACTAACGACTACAGGCACAATAAATCAGGTATATTTACTGGTGTTTTGACATATATACTTGTCCGACAGGCTGACATAGCCGAACAGGCTTTGCACCAGGAGTTTTTGCGCAGGCATTACTTTCTATCGGCATACCATTGATCGCTGAATCGCCTGTGTTCATCGCTCTCCTTAATCGAGCGCCACCAATCTTGATTTTCCATATACCAGCGGATTGTATCACGCATTCCGATGTCGAAATCGTGTTTTCGCTCCCATCCCAACTCCAGCAGTTTGGTGGAATCCAACGCATAGCGTCTGTCGTGGCCGGGTCGGTCCTCGACGTGTTTGATCAACGAATCGTCCTTGCCGGTGACTTCGAGGATGATCTTAATGATCTCAATGTTGGGACGCTGATTGTCCCCTCCCACATTATATATTTCACCCGGCTCCCCTTTGTCCATCGCCAGCTCAACTCCGGTGCAATGGTCTATCACGTGCAGCCAGTCGCGTATTTGCATTCCATCGCCATAAACGGGAAGCGATTTATCGTCGATCGCATTGCTTACGAAAAGAGGAACCAGCTTCTCCGGCTGCTGATATGGCCCGTAGGTGTTGGAGCCGCGGGTGACTACAACAGGCACGCCATAGGTTCTCCAATAGGCGCGCGCCAGAAGTTCTCCTCCGGCCTTGGTGGCTGAATATGGACTGTTGGGAGAAACCGGGTCGACTTCTGTTGAAAATCCCTCTTCGACATCGCCATAGACTTCGTCTGTGGATATCTGGATGAACTTCTCAATGCCGTGTGACCGAGCGGCCTCCATCAGCGCGTAGACTCCCATCACATCGGTGGTAATAAACGCTTCCGGATCATAAATAGAACGATCAACGTGGCTTTCCGCCGCAAAATTGATGACAATATCTGCATTGGCTACAGGCGTTGATACGTCGTCGCTGTTTCGAATGTCACCTTTGATGAAACTGAAGCGAGGATCGTCTTTGACATCTTCGAGATTTTCCAGGTGTCCGGCATAGGTGAGCGCATCCAATACGACAACTGCGCAATCATCTCGAGTGTTTAGTATATGCCTGACAAAGTTGCTTCCTATGAAACCGGCTCCGCCGGTAACGAGCAGTTTTTTCAAATTACAACCTCTTATATTTTTATAAATCGGCCACCGCCGACTTCATACAAACTTTATATCCCAATCGTATGGAATCTTGTCGCTGTTCCAGGTTTCTCGATATTCGTCCGGGTCATTCGGATCATAAGGTTTGGTGGGAAAGTTTACCAGCAAAGACGGCTCATCGCCGATAGTTTTGTATCCGTGCATAGCTCCAACGGGAATCTTTAACAAAACAGGGTTGTTATCGCCAAGAAAGAATTCGTTTACCTCTCCGTATGTCGGCGAATCCTCGCGGCAATCATAAACGACCGCCTTGACCATGCCCTTTACCACCGCCCACACATCGTGCTGCTTTTTGTGGTAGTGCCAGGCTCGAATTACGCCGGGATAGTTGAGGGAGACATAGCACTGACCGAATCGGTCGAATATATCATCATCTTCCCTTAGCATCTCCATAAGAAAGCCGCGCTCATCCGCGTGTCGCTTCAGTTGTTTGATCTCGATTCCGTCGATCATTATAATACGCTGACCTCGCTGTTATCCCCAAGCATCATTCTATAAGCCCTTGGGGTCTTGTGATTTCGAGAAATGTTGGCATTTTTGCCTATCAAACTATCTGCCAGTCTGCTGCCGATATCAAGCACCCTGGAATCCTCCAATATAATGCTGTGCTCGATTTCGCTGCCACGCACAATCGAACGATCGTTTACGGCGGTGTATGGCCCGATAAAGGAATTCTCAATTACGCAGTCCTCGCCAATTATCGCCGGCCCGCGCACACAACTATTGATAATTTGGCTGCCCTTGGCGGTGACTACCCTGCCTTCAATGGTGGACTGTTCATCGACTTGCCCGCCAATATCAGTTTGAAGCCCATCGAGTATCATACGATTGGCTTCGAGCATATCATCAAGCTTGCCCGTATCCTTCCACCATCCGGTAACGATATGGCTCTCGACTCGAAAGCCTTTATCTATCAAATACTGTATTGCATCGGTGATTTCCAATTCGCCGCGGGCTGATGGGGCTATGGAATTGACCGCCTCAAATACGTTATGATCAAACATATAAACGCCCACAAGCGCAAGATCCGAAGGAGGGTTTTGCGGTTTCTCGACCAGCCTGACAACCCTGCCGCCTTCGATTTCCGCAACGCCGAACTCGCGAGCATTGGGCACATGCGCGAGCAATATCTGAGAATTGGCATCGGTTTGCTCATATTCGGCGACAAATGGCTTGATTCCATCCTTGATCAGGTTGTCACCAAGAAACATCACAAACGAATCGCCGGCCATAAATTCCTCGGCTATCTTCACTGCGTGAGCAAGCCCAAGGGGCGCGTCCTGCTGAATGTAGGTTACGCTGACGCCAAATTGATACCCATCCCCGACAGCAGCACGGATTTCCTCGTGGGTGTCTCCGACGATGATGCCGATATCCGATATCCCCGCATCTCGAATTGCCTCAATCGCATAAAATAAAATGGGTTTGTTGGCCACCGGCACAAGTTGTTTCGCACTTGTGTGAGTGATTGGACGCAACCTAGTCCCCTTGCCTCCACTGAGTATAAGCGCCTTCATGTATACCTCCACTGTCCCCTAAAGCATAGACCTTCCAAGTTGCGGCGTCAACCTGACGGCCTGCTGAAGTGTCTTGTTATAATCATTCCAAGAAAGGACCTTTTATCGCAGAACAAAATAGCGTAACCTCTCACGAATGATGATTAATACTGTCCGTAGTGTCCGATCTCCGTCTCGGACTGCGCCAGGACAGATGTCAGCTGCCTACTATACTTGAATGCTCCAAGTTAATTGTCATTCCGAGGCAAATGCCGAGGAATCTGCTTTTTCCCTTCTCTTTTCCGGGTTTCGCTTCTTTCGAGCTTTCGCGATTTGCGTAAAAGCAGATTTCTCACTTCGTTCGAAATGACATACCAATATAATCACTCACAAAGAGTGAGTTGTTACAAAATAGCCTGTTTAGTGACATTCAGCCCAATATAGATTCTTGGCCGCCTCAGCTACGTAACTTAGGGCTTGTTTGGCTGGCAGCGTGGTAGGAACTGCGCACCAGCGGGCCGGATTCAACGTGGGAAAAGCCCATTTCCAATCCTGTTGCGCGCAGTTGATCGAATTCTTCGGGCGTATAGTATCTGGAAATAGGGTGGTGATGCGGAGTCGGAGCCAGATATTGACCGATTGTGAGGATGTCGCAGCCCGCCGAGCGAAGATCCCGCATAGCCTCCATCAGCTCATCGCCGGTCTCAGATACGCCAACCATAATGCCTGATTTGGTGCGCAACTTCGCATCGAACTCTTTTGCCTTACGCAGCAGTTCAATCGAACGGCGATACTCAGCCTGCGGGCGGATTTGCGGATAGCATCGGCTTACTGTCTCGATATTATGGTTCAGTATATCCGGCTTTGCATCGACAACTGCCCTGAGAGCCTCTGAGCTACCCTGAAAATCCGGAATCAACACTTCAATGGCGCATTCCGGCAGGGTGTTTTGAATATGAACAATCGTCTGTGCAAAGATAGAAGCGCCGCCGTCCGGGAGATCATCTCTGGTGACACTTGTGATCACAGCGTGTTTCAGGCCGAGATATTTCACCGCTTCGGCTACCCTGCGCGGCTCATCTTCGTCCAGCGGCAGCCTTTTGAGATTAGCTGCGCCGGTCCAGCACGATGGAACCGCGCAAAATCGGCAATCCCTCGTGCAAGTGTTGCCTAATATCATAAAAGTGGCGGTTCGCTCGCGCCAGCATTCGCCGATATTCGGACAGCACGCGCTCTGACATACCGTATGGAGGCGGGCGGATTCCACCAGGTTTCTCAGCTCGTGATACTCAGCCCCATCCGGAGCCTTTGCTTTGATCCAGGAAGGTCTATTCATCTTTAGCTCGTGCAGTTTTTGTATTAGCCGCTGTCGCAATCAGGAAATCATGAGACTCTTTGAGAGCGTTGAGCGGGTCCGCCGGCCACGCGATTTCGAGGCATATCACAGCCTCGTCGCGCAGTTTGAGCATCTCTTCTACAACCGGCAGCCAATCGACGCTGCCGTGTCCCGGAGGAAGATGCAGATCCTTATGGCCGAAGTTATCATCAACATGCACTTCATAGATGAGGTCGCCAAGCTCCGAAAGAAACTTCTCCGGCCGTATGCCATCGTCAGTGCAGCTTCGATGTGCATGGCCGATATCGACGCAAATACCCAGCCCTGTTGTCACAGGATCCGACCCTACCATATCTATTGCGCAGCGAAGAGCCGGCAAAGCCAACTTGCCGAGGTTTTCGAGGACGAGAAATACTCCGTTATCGCCGGCAAACTTGCACAGTTCACGGGCTTGACAGGCCGATGGCTCGTGATCATCGAGGCCAATGCCCAGCACGTATGGGTGGATGACCATCTGCTTGATGCCCATGCGCCGGGTGATCGCGATTTCCTGTTTCAACACATCCGGCGCCCACGTATTTACGCATGCATGAGTGGTTATTATCCGGGCGGATTTTCCTATCTCCGCCATTTGCTCTATCAGCGCATCATCAGGCAGAGCGCGATCGTCCCAGCCCTGCGCTACCAGTATTTCTACTCCGTAGCCTGCATCTACTATTTTTCGCGCAGCCTGCGCCAGCGGCATATCGCAGACCGAGGAGTTGCGAACGCCATAAAATACTTCCACCGAAGCAGCCAGATTTTTTGATATATCGAGCAATTACACACCTTTCGTTATGTGTCGTCCCCTATCTTGAGCACGCTCATAAATGCCTCCTGCGGAACCTCTACGCTGCCGATGTTCTTCATGCGCTGTTTACCCTCTTTCTGCCTTTCGAGCAACTTGCGCTTGCGGCTGATGTCCCCGCCGTAACATTTGGCGGTTACGTTCTTCCGGTATTGTCTGACCGATGCAGCAGCGATTACTTTATGTCCGAGCGTGGCCTGAATCCGAACCTCGAACTGCTGGCGCGGTATTACGTCTTTAAGGCGTTCGACGAGCACTTTGGCGCGGGAGTATGCCCTGTCTCGATGGGTAATAAATGACAGTGCATCCACAGGGTCCCCGTTTAGCATAATATCAAGCTTGCTGAGTTGGCTGACCTCGTAGCCGCAAAATTCGTAGTCAAAACTGGCATATCCGCGAGTGCGACTCTTCAATGAATCGAAGAAATCCATTACAATCTCGGCAAGCGGCAGTTTGTAGTGTATCATAACTCGGCCCGGCGCGGGATAGTCCATGCCGACATAAATCCCGCGGCGTTCCCGGCATAGCTCTATCGCAACTCCCGTATATTCCGATGGCACAAGGATGGTCGCCTCGACAAACGGCTCCTCGACTTCCTCGGTTTCTGTCGATGGCGGCAGATTATTCGGATTATCTACGTCGATGATATCCCCGCTGGTCTTAAGCACCCTGTAGACAACGCTTGGCGCGGTTGCAATCAGGGTCAGGTCGAACTCTCGCTCCAGCCGCTCCTGAACGATATCCATATGCAGCAGACCCAAAAATCCACATCGGAAACCAAACCCTAAAGCTGCCGAGCTTTCAGGCTCAAAGGCAAGCGCAGCATCGTTAAGCTGGAGCTTTGTGAGCGCATCGCGCAGAGTGGTGTACTGGTTTGAGTCGGTCGGAAAAAGGCCGCAAAACACCATCGGTTTTACTTCTCGATAGCCGGGCAGCGGCTTATCGGCGGGTTTAGCGGCGTTGGTCACGGTGTCCCCTACTCGACTATCCCCTACGTTTTTCATCCCCGCAACGAAATATCCGACCTCACCGGCCTGCAGAGTCTGGGTTCGAGCCATATCCGGTTTGAAGACGCCGACATTGCTTACCTCAAACTCCTTGCCGCTCGACATCATCCGAATACGTGCGCCGGGCGTTATCTGTCCGTCCACTACGCGCACATAGGCAACAACGCCAAGGTACTGGTCGAAATGTGAGTCAAATATCAACGCGCGCAGCGGCTTATCAGGGTCTCCCGATGGAGGAGGAACCCGCTTGACTATCGCCTCCAACACTTCCCGAGTGCCAATCCCTTCCCTTGCGCTGGCCAAAATCGCGTCCGATGCATCGATGGCCACGACATTTTCTATCTCCTCGCGCACGCGCTGCGGGTCTGCCATTTCCAGATCGATCTTATTAATTACAGGTATGATCTCAAGATTCGCCGCCATCGCAAGGTTAGTGTTGGCCAGAGTCTGGGCTTCGACTCCCTGACTGGCATCCACTACCAGGATTGCTCCTTCGCAGGCTTGAAGAGACCTTGAGACTTCATAGTTGAAATCCACGTGGCCGGGAGTGTCGATAAGGTTCAACTCGTAGGTCTCGCCGTTATCGGCTGTATAGGAGAGGCGCACGGCCGTCATTTTTATCGTGATGCCGCGCTCGCGCTCCAAATCCATGCCGTCGAGCACCTGGTCCTTCATCTCCCGGTCGTCTATAGCGCCGGTGTGTTGAAGGATGCGGTCAGCGAGGGTGGACTTGCCGTGATCGATATGAGCAATAATGCAGAAATTGCGGATGTAGGTTTGCGAACTATTCATTGCTTCTATTTTACCAGAGACAGGCTAATAGTAGCAATTGGTAATAGAGGTTAGGGTTTAGAGGTTAGAGGTTAGAAGTTAGAGGTTAGAAGGATTATTGAGAGGGTGTGCGGTTTACCGTATCGGACATCTGACCTCGGACATCGAAAAAAGCAGATTTATTGTATTTTTGGGAAAGCGCGAAAGAAGCGAAAGCCGGAAAAAACTATAAGGTATCGTAATAGGGGTAGCCTAAGAAGGCTTGATCGAACTTCGGACATCTGACCTCGGACCCCCATTCCCAACCTCTAACCTCTAACTTCTAACCTCCAGACCGACCTCGGACATCGAAAAAAGCAGATTTCTCGCTGCGCTCGAAATGACATAGTTATCGATTGAGAGCTTTTCGGAGGGCGTCAGTATAGTACTGCACGTTTTCCCAAACAGCATCATCGGCTATTCTATGATCCGGGCACGGGATAAACCCGCCGAGGTCGACTAGCCGAACCAGCCGCTCCACTTCTTCATCTATAGCGGCATAGTCCTGAGCCAGGACGTGTTTGCGCATTCCCCCTACTCCAAGCGCCTGCTTTCCGTATTTCTCCCGCCAGTTGGCGATGCTCGCACCCCATGTTCCTACCTCGATCGGGAACATCACGTTGACTCCGTTTTCCAGCCAGATCGGAACCAGCGCGTCGATCATGCCGTCACAGTCCAGAGAAACCAGATTGATGCCATAGGATGCGAGCAGTTCGGTAATACGCCTGTAGTGCGGCCCTACGTGTTCGGCAAAAAACTTTGGATTGACCAGCGGCCCGCTTCTGTAGCATATATCCTCCCATAGGTGGCCTATATCAAACAGCGCGCCGGTCTCAAGAGTTGCTTTGGCGCATTGATAGCACAATTCCGCGCACACATCAATCATCTCGATGACAAGATCAATGTCATCTGCGATCAGATAGCACAGGTTTTCCATGCCCACGTAGTCGCGAATAGCTCCATAGAGGCTGCCGCAGTGGATTAAATAGTGATCCTCTCTATTGGGTTGCTTTAGATACTCCAGACCGCCCTGGTCGAACGGCTTCATATCGGTCTCGCAGTTGACCCACGCGCCCGTTACGCGATCCATAGAGAACTGCAGACGCGGCACAAATAGCTCCTCCCATTCCTTGCGGCCTTTCAGGATATGGTCGAACTCCATCGGGATGCCTGTAGCTCCCTGCCTTTGCAGGATTATTACTCCGTGACCGGTCTGGATTTTTTGTGAGCCGTCCGGGAGAACTTCGATTACTTTGGTCTCAAATCCCGGTGCAATCCTGGTGTTTGGGGAAAACACTCTATGATAGGCCAGATCAAAGCCTAGACGCTTTGTTAACGGCTCAAGCCTGACATCACCATCGCCACAGCGCGCCTCGTTGTATTCCTGCTCATTAAGATGACCTTCTTTTCTCCATCTGTCCAGAGTCTCTCCGAGAAACCCAAAATGCAGGATGGGCAGGTAGTCATAAGGTTCATAATTTAAGGCTGCGAGAATCCGCTCTCTGTTAGTCACTTCTTTTGTCTCCCGTTTAACGGCCGGAAATGCAGGTTGATATGCTTATACAACACCAACAGAGTCAGTGTCAATATGCGCTGCTGAATATAATATCCATGCTTTTGTGTTGCCTGTGGGATATAATGGAATAAGCTAGAAGTGAAAGGTGAGGCTTGATAAGTGAAACCAGCAGTGCGCACTCTATTTCTTTTCATTATAATCTGCCTTGCAGCCTCGTATGCCTGCGCATCCGTTCTGTCATCTGACGCCAAACAGCCCGAAGTAAAATATGCTCCAGACAAAATCATTGTAGCATTCAAAAGTAACGCTTCGGGAGCTATGCGGGCGCATAGCACGGCCTCGGTTGCAGTCAATGCCCTTAATTCACGCTTTCGTGTCACTTCCATTGAGCCATTATACTCGACGAAGGCGCTGAAGACGATGGCCGTATCGAGTATGCGCGCCAATTCTGAGGGTGTATATATATTCAAGCTCGCGCCAGGCTCCAATGCGATGGATGCTGCGAAGGAATATGCGAAACTGCCCGAGGTGCGATATGCAGAACCTAGCTACATCAGAAGGATAATGCGCACCGACCCGAACGATACATACTGGTCAACTTCCGGCTCGTGGGGACAGAGCTATAGAGATCAATGGGATATGGAGATTATGCGATGCCCGGATGCCTGGGATATTCAAACCGGCAGCGCATCAACGGTAATCGCCGTTATAGACAGCGGCATCGACTATAATCACCCGGATATCACAGATAATCTATGGGTCAATACCGGCGAGATACCGGGCAACGGCATAGATGATGACGCAAACGGGTTCATTGACGACTATTACGGCTATGACTTTTGCAATGAAGACCCTGACCCTATGGATGATAACGGCCACGGAACCCACGTATCCGGCACGATCGGCGCGGTTGGCAATAACTCGGTCGGGATAAGCGGAGTCAACTGGAATTGCAGCATTATGTAGCTTAAGATACTGGACTCCAGCGGCAACGGGGAGGACGCGGACCTTGCAAGGGCGATTATCTATGCTGCCGATATGGGCGCGCATATAATCAATATGAGCCTGGGAGGGGATGAGTATTCTCAGACCATTCACGACGCATTCGCCTATGCGCACGCCGAACGCGGTTGCACGCTGGTGATCGCAGCAGGCAATGGAAGCAAGGACATCACCGGCACATATCCCGCCTGGGACAACCTGTGCCTGACGGTAGCCGCCAGCGATCAGAACGATAATAAATGCGGTTTTTCTAATACGGGTGTCAAAATATCGGTTGCCGCTCCCGGCGGCGGGCCGAACGGCTCTAATCCGCCATGCGCACAGTATAATTGCCTTTCTCTGCGAGCAGTAAAAACAGATCGACTCCCCGCAAGCTGCGGGCCAGGAGTCGGGATTATCGGCGAGGATTATTATCGACTCTCCGGCACATCCATGTCCTGCCCGCACGTTGCCGGGCTTGCAGCTTTGATACTTGCGCAGAATCCCACATGGACAAATGAGCAAATCCGCCAGGCAATTCAGATGAGGGCGGACGATATTTTGAATGCGGGATTCGATATTAAGTCGGGTTTCGGGCGAATTAACGCCTACGCTTCCATCACGTCGCCCGAGCCTCTCGAAGCGCTGATAACCAGCCCATTCAACGGCGCCAGGCTGTGGGGTCGAAATATGATCAACGGCATAGCCGCAGAGCCGGGCTTCAGCAGCTTTACAATTGACTATGGCGCAGGCCGCGAGCCGTCGAACTGGACACATATATACACCGGCTCGACTCCGGTAATCAACGGCCCGTTGGCTGCCTGGGATCCTAATCAACTTGGGCCAGGGCTTTACACTCTCAGGCTGAGAACAACCGGCTCAGGCGCGGAGCTTGATGCGGAGTATCGCATGGAGGTGATGATAGATTCGCCGATAGGATCAGGACACTACACCGAGCTTTTTGTCTCCGGTTCTGCGTTTGACCTCGATAATCTATCCATACAGTTTACTCCTGATGGGTCGTCCGGGTTCTATTCTTTGTGCTTAACGGATATAACCGAACTGCCGACTGATCCCTCCGGCGGCGCTCCGCTGCAGTTGGAGGATGATGACTACGCGGAAGTTATTCTTGATTCCGGCGCACAGGTCTCGATATACGGCAAGTCCAGAGATAGGTTTTATGTAGGCAGCAATGGATATATCACATTTGACGCAGGGGACACGAGTTGGTCGGAGAGCATCTATCAGCACTTCTCATTGCCGCGTATCTCCGCGTTGTTTGATGATCTGTCGCCAACGGAAGGTTCGGTCAGTTGGAAGCAGCTTGATGATCGCGCAGTAGTCACCTACTTTGAAGTGCCCGTATATGGCGATTCTGAAGGCAGCACTTTTCAGGTGGAAATGTTTTACGATGGCAGGATCGTGATCTCATATCTCGGCATTAGCATAGATGATGGCCTTGTGGGACTATCGGAAGGGGACGGCGAACCTTACGAATTTCTGGCAAGCGACCTTTCGAGGTACGATCCCTGCGGCGTTATCAGCAGAGATGTCGAGTTAGTCAGTCCAAATGGCGGGGAATATTTCGAGCCTGGAGCTATCGTGCAGATACAATGGAACGCTTCGGGCAGCGGATGGGAGCCGGGCGATACCGTCAGCCTGCTGTATAGCGATGGATCTGAAAACTGGATCGTTGTGCCGAACGCCGGCGGCCTTGCATATAGCACAGGCTCATTTAACTGGGATACGGCGGCCTCACCACTGCAGCAGTCCGACCAATACAAGATACGCGTCGAATATGACGCCGACACTTCCATCTTTGACGTTAGCGATGATAACTTTGCAATAGCAACCGACAATGCCAAACCGACTATTTTGCACACGCCATTGGCCGATGCCAAAAATCAGGCAGGGCCATATTACGTATGCGCGAAGGTGACCGATAACTATGGAGTGGATAGCGTCACCCTGTTCTGGTCGAAAAACGGCTCTGCGTTTGCTCAGTTCGATATGTCGGCTGCCGCATATCCTGACGAATATTGCGCTTCTATCCCCGGGCCGAGCGAGGTCGGGGATCAGTATTGTTACTATATTGAAGCCCGCGACTCGTCATCCGCTCACAACCTGTCCCGCAGCCCGACTGAAGATGCATATTGTTTCAATATACTCGACTGCAAACCAGCCCTGCCGGCTGACCCTGTGCCGACAGATGAATCGACTGATGTGTCGATCAATGCCATATTGAGCTGGACGCAGCCTGAGGATACTCTCAATGTTGTGAATGGTGGTTTTGAGACCGGAGATTTTGCAGGCTGGTCGATAGCAACAGGAATGGGATATTTCGATCCGTGGATCGTGGCAACAGGTGAAGAATTGTCGTCGCTGGAAAGCGGATTTCCGTTTGAAGGCGTCTACTTTGCTCGAAATGGATTTGACGGGCAGGCCGGACAATACTGCGATCTGTATCAAGAGATAACAATACCGAGCTGGGTAAGTTCGCTGGCGTTGCGATGGAGCGATCGCTTGCAGTGGGATATTACATATAACGCCACCAAGCCGCGCACCTATGAGGTGACTCTGCAACCCGTCGGAGGGGGCGTCTCGATTGCCACTCTATACTCGATTGATCTGGAACCGATGACCTTCGGGGATACCGGATATGTGACACATACTGTCGATCTTTTGGCTTTGGCTCCCGACATAATCGGCAAGACCGTTAGAATCAACTTCCATCAATCGGTTCTTGAGAGCTATACCGGTCCCGCTCAATTAGATCTGGATGCGATCTCGTTGATATTGGAACCCGTAGCCCAAAGCCATCAACCTGCAAGCTCAAGAGGCATGTCTTATAGCTCAAATACGACAGAAAGAGTCAGCTATGAAATGCTGAGAGCCGAGAAACTGGTCGCCATCTCTTGTAATGAGAATACATATTCCCCGTCCGTAAGCCCGCACGATCTGCAGGTACAACAATCTGCGACCGCGTTTGATGTGTTATTCGGAAAATCGCCGGATGCGATGTCTTTGGCAGCAATGGGATTGAACGTATCCTCGTTTGACCCTGGGCCGCTGGACAGGAGCGCGAAATACTATTGGAGCATAATTGCGCATAACAGTTGCGGAAGCATTCAGGGGCCGATATGGTCATTTGCTACCGAATCTGCGCCGATAACCAAGCCTGCCGATGGAACGTTCATACAACTGCCGCAGGTAGCTGTAACCTCGGCAAACCCGGATTTCTTCTATGTGGAGACCGCAAATCGTGAGTCCGGAATCAGAGTGGAGAAGATCGCTCATGGGCTGAATATCGGCTCAGTAATCAACATCGGCGGCATTCTCAGGACGAACTCCAATTTTGAGCGTTATATAGAGGATGCCGACATAACCAACGCGCCCATAACCATGCTTATCGAGCCTCTCGGCATAGTGAATAAGAGCGTAGGCGGAGGGGATTGGTTCTACAATCCATCGACCGGCGCAGGACAACGGGGCATAGATGGATGCAGCGGGTTAAATAATATTGGTATTTTAGTAAGCATTTGGGGCAAAGTAACGGAGAGAGGACGACATTGGTTCTACGTCGACGATGGGTCTCGCGTGGCAGACGGGACAGGCATCGTCGGCATATATTGCGAGGTCCCGGAAGGCGTTGCGACGCCGCTTGTCGGTGATTTTGTAAAGGTGACCGGCATTTCAAGCTGCGAACTGTACGATGGCTCTCTGGTCAGCGTAATTGCCGTGCGGCGTTCTGATGATATTTATAATTCGTCGGTCGGCATCACAGCCAATTCAGCGCCGGGCTCATATTTGACACCTATGAATATGCGGCCTCGAGATAAAACAAAATAAACATTTGACAACTCATATTCTTGCTATTATAGTGCAGATGCTATTGTTTGTCTCCCGGATACCGTAGGTTCCGGGACAGTGTTACAGGAGGACACTCATGAAAAGGCCTGCCTCGTGTTGGAAGGCGCCGGTATTATTGGCGCTTGTATTCTTGCTTTGCGCAGGAATTGCCAATGCCGCTACTGTTCAAGTTCGGTTTTGGCAAAATGATCAGCTTTTTATCGTGTATCGAGAGGCTCCGGCTGGAACAGCCCCTGCCGAAGCGGCGATCCGCGCTCTTGTAGCCGGTCCGACCGTCGAAGAGGCTGCCGTGGGCATCAAATCTATGATTCCGTATGGCGTCAGCATAGTCAAACTATCGGTGACTGAAACGGCCGCGGAAATTGATCTATCCGCCGGAGTCGTAAGCGGTCTCAGTGAGGCCGGATTGACAGACATTTTCCATCAATTCCGAGCTACGCTTGGAGATTTTCCTGCAATCACGAGCATCAAACTGACCTCAAAGGGCAAACCGCTGGGGTCCTACCTGTCTAAAACAGCCGTTGTTGGACAGCCTGCGGCTCCTTTGGTAAAGACTAACGCCGTGGGACTTGCAGGCAAGAAGATTTGCGTTGGGCCTTCTCATGGCAAGTTTTGGAACGGCGGCGGCTGGTATTGGCAGAGAGCATTGACCTGCGGCTGGGGCGAGGCTGCACTCGAAGACATGCTCAGCACCAAGCTGGTCTCTTTGCTCGGTCAGTATCTGACACAGGACGGAGCTACAGTCGTTTATCCAAGACAGATGGACCTCAACGACTGCTGCCACACTGAGACTGGTCTGCATTGGCATAAGATGTGTGCGCAGTCATGGCTGAAGCACGCAGGGCTGCCCGGCAGCGTCTGGGCGAGCGCTAGTGGTAACTACGGCGCTGAAACTGCAGTTGATCGCTCCAGTGACGATATCCGCGCCAGGCCGCTTTATGCCGATTACACCAACTCGGACATATATATTGCTCATCATACCAACGCTGGCGGGTCGGGCACTGCAACCGGAACTGAGACATACCGAGACAGCCAGATGGCTAATCAGCAGTATGTTACTGCGAGCCTCAATCTCGCAACCGCGGTTCAGAACAACGTCGTGAGCGCAATTCGCTCCGCGTTCGATGAAGAGCCGAGCTGGGCTAACCGCGGAGTCAAGGACTCTGCTGCCGGATTCGGCGAGATTCGCGTTCCTTCGCGCCCGGCGATTCTAATCGAGCTTGGGTTCCACGACGACTGCACCAGAGACGCCCTTTATATGACACAAGACCACTTCTTCAATTCCGTCGCGGAATGGGGTCTGTATAAAGGAATCTGCGAGTATTTCGGCAATACGCCAACCTGGGATAAGTATTCATGTGAGTATGTTTCGGATACTATTCCGGCAACGATGAACCCGAAACAGGTTTATAACTGCTCCGTCACTCTGCGGAACCGTGGCGTGGCCTGGTATAGCGCAAGAGGTTTCAGGCTTGTTGCGACCGGCAACAACGACTCGTGGTTCAAGAGCGTTTCTTTTGTCAATTCACCAAACGGAATCAAGCCGGGTGAGACAGCTACGTTTAACTTCCAGTTGACCGGCCCGGTTGTGGGCGGCGTGCGCAAGACCGAATGGAGAATGGCTCGAAACGGATACAGCGCCGGATTTGGCCCTACCATTACTAAGATGGTTGATGCGGGAACGGTGGTAGATAACGATCCGCCGACCGTGCCGACCAATCTGCACTCGACAGCGGCAACCACCGTCACCATTTCACTTGCGTGGAATGCTTCGACGGACGTGTACAGCGAAGTTTCAGGATATACTGTATATCGCAACGGTAGCGCGGTTGCGACGGTAACAGGCACCGCATTCACCGATACCGGTCTGACACACGGCACAACCTACACCTACGAAGTAGACGCTTTCGACGCATTTAATAATAGATCAGCCAAGTGCGCTGCAATTCAGGCGTCCACAGTGGAAGACGGCGAAGCTCCGACAGTGCCGGGCAACCTGCGCACTACTGCGGTAAATGCCAACAACGTTGCGCTCGCGTGGGACGCATCGACCGACAATATCGGCGTGACCGGTTATACGGTCTATCGCAACGGTGCGGCTATAGCAAGCATCGCTGCAACCACCTACAACGATACCGGAGTGACCCAGAGCAGCAGCTACACGTATCAAGTAGATGCTTATGACGCGGCGGGCAATCGCTCTGCCAAGAGCAATACAGTCGCGGTCAATACTCCGATTCTTGCCACCTGGGGTCCCTATTCTCTGACCCAGGGCGGAACGATCTACTATCCGAGTTACTTTAACTCTACTTACACCACAGGGTGGTATACGACCACGGAGGGCACAGGAGCAGCCAGGACGGTGCTTAAGGCGACTGACGCCCAGATGGCGACTATGCCTGCGCAGAATCTGGTCAACGGCGCTAAATTTACTGTTCAGTATCAGGTATCCGGAACATACAGCCCTTCCGCGAACAACCCTTTGAACATCTACAGGGTAACCAGAGATTGGACGAACGGCTCTATACTCTGGAACGCGCCGTGGGCTAGTGCCGGAGGAGATTATGCCTCTGTCGGTACCGCCTCTCAACCTGTCACAGCGCTGGCGGACGGGACTGTGTTTACATTTAATGTCAGTGGAACCAATGGCTGGTTCCCGTATGGCGTGTTGATGAAGGGCGACAACGAATCGGGCATCACTTACAGGAAGAAGTGGATTACCAACAGCGGAACTCTTTCTGTAAACTACGTGCCACCGACTCCGACGATCAGAACGTGGGCGTATCTTGGGCATTATGCTCAGGGCACAACTAATGACCATGCGCTGCGCGTCAACACGGACCATGTTTCCGGAACGTATGGCGAGATACCGATCACCGAGGCTAATATAGCTCCGTGTGCATCGAACGGCGCCTCCGGGCCGAGCTATGGCAACAGCTATGGCGCGTTCAAGTGGAAGAAGGGCACGTCAGAAAACGACGTCTGCAGCCTGCTTCAGCCGTCGTTCTATAACGCATCGGCAGTTGACAATGGCACCACCTATGCGGCCACATACGTTTATAACAGTGGCGCGCAGGTAACTAACGCATATCTGTTCATAGGATCTGACGACGGTGTCAAGGTCTACTTGAACGGAGCTTTGGTCGGCAGTTATACAGCCGGCCGCGGTTGTGTAGCGGACAACGATATGTATGGCCCGGTCACCATTAAGAGTGGCTGGAACAGACTGTTGGTCAAGGTCGAAAACGGCGGCGGCGCTTATGGGCTGTATGCTCGCTTCGGCTATATCAACCGCTCCGCTGTGCCGAACCTGACTGCCTATGCGGTGGATGGGACGGCTCCGACCAACCCGACTGCTTGCACGGAAGCCGGCGGCGCTGTTAATAACACGCCTCAATCAGCCGTTATCGCGCCAAGCTTCAACTGGAGTGGCGCTGCTGATCCTCAGGGAGCCGGTGAAGGCGTATCAGGCATTCGCGGTTACAGAGTCTACTTCGGAAATGACCCCGAAGGCGCGCCATTTGACTTCCAGACCGGCGCTACGTTTGCTCCCGGAGCCAAACCTGCGGGCACATACTATCTGCGTGTAAGCACGGTGGACATGGCTCTCAACGAGTCTGAGCCACAAACGCTGTTTACATTCGTGAGACAGGAACCGCATGTGGATTCCTACGGCATAACCAATAAAGCGGCTGTGGATGCATTGACTGCAACCGCCGCTGCGACTACCAAGTTCACCGTTTGGGGCGCTGTGACTGTGATTGATGCCAACAGCTTCGTCGTAGATGACGGATCTGGCGAGCCGATCAAGGTCCTCAAGACCGCTCACGGCTTCTCCGATGGCGACTACGTATCGGCTGCCGGAACGCTTGATGTGAGCGGAGCGCAACCGGTGCTGACTGCATTGACGGCTAAGAAACAGAACTGATCTATGCGGTCATAGCAAATGACTCTAAGGGGGTTGTCAGAAATGGCAGCCCCCATTGTTTGATGGTCAAAATGATATGATTCTTTCAATAGACCTTGGCACTTCCAAAATCTGCGCAGCGGTCATTCAAATAGACTCAGGACTGCCGCTTGCGATACGTTCGCGTAGCAACGATGCCGATGTGCCGAACCTCGCGGACGACTTGCACGAACAAGACCCATATCGTATTCGAGAGATATGCTTCGAATTGATACGCGAGACGCTTGCCGATGAATCGGTCGCGCACAAACCCATCCAAGCAATCGCCATTTCCGGACAGATGCACGGCGTGCTGCTGGTCGATCGGTCAGTCAATCCTATAACTAACTTGATAACCTGGAGGGATCGCAGGACTGCGCGAGAGGGTGCGCCGGGCAGCATAATTGAATCGCTGGAACTGCTTGATGATGAAGCCATAAATCGGACCGGGTGCAGGCTGGCTGTCGGATATGGAGCGGCAACTCTGAGATGGCTCAATCAAAATGGAATGATCCCTCCGAATTGCACGGCATTGACTATAGCCGGGTTCATCGCCGCATCCCTTTGTGGCAGATCCGCTATCGATGAGACACATGCAGCGAGTTGGGGAATCCTTGAGCTTGGAAAGAACCGGTGGGATCAACGCTGCACAGTCGATCTCGGGCTATTGCCAAAGCTGCTGCCTGAGATTGTCGCCTCCGGCACGCCGATGGGTGAGATTAGCGACAATATGAGAGCCGAAATTGAAACAGAAGGCCCTGCGGTGGTGTGCTCACCTGTTGGAGATTGCCAGGCAAGCGTGATTGGATGTGCGGGGTTTTCTTCCGATACGGTCGTGGTCAACTTGGGAACCGGTGCGCAAATATCAATACCGGGCGCAGTCGCTGCATATACAGATGAGTGGGACGCGTGGCCTAGGCCGTTTGGCGGATATCTGCAACTTGGGGCGGCGTTGTGCGGCGGGTGGGCGTATGCTTATCTGAGGCAGTTCTATCAACAGATAGCATGCGAAGTGTGCGGCGTTCAACTCAGCGATGAGGCTGTGTATGAGGCAATGAATGCACTGGCGGCTTCGGCTGATGTCGATGCGGGAGGGTTGATAGTCGATACTCGATTCTCTGGAACTCGTAAGGATAAACAACCAAAAGGGGCTATTGCTGGTATAAATACGTTTAACTTTAGCCCTGATAATTTGACACTTGCTTTTTTGGAAGGAATAGTTCGAGACCTGCATTCTATGCTGCTTACCTCAGGCTCCGATTGCGCGGCAAGAGTTGTTGCCAGCGGCAATGCTGTCCGAAAGAACCCCGTGCTTGGCTTGGTCATACAGCGCGTCTTCGACCGGGATTGCTTTATATCCGCCTTGCCGGAAGAAGCGGTTCGAGGAGCGGCTTATGCTGCAGCAGTCGGCGTTGGGGCTGTCGATGCGGCGGGTATTACTGCTAAGATCAGGGGATTTGTTGAGCCGATAGGCTGAGGGGGAAGGGATATAAACGCGAAAGCGCGAAAAGAGCGAAAACCAGAAACGAATATAATAGTTTTTGAATGTGGCAAAGGCAATATTACTTTATCAGACAACGGACATCTGACTGCGGATATCGAAAAAAAGCAGATTTCTCACTTCGTTCGAAATGACAATGAGGGTACGTCCTCCATCATCAACCATCCATCATCAATCATCAACCGACAAGCGTTAACCGACAACTTCTACAAAAGACGCTAAAGACTATGCCATCACCTGTCGATAAGTGCATAGGAGACAATTATGATCAAAGCATTGCACACGGCAGCCAGCGGAATGGTCGCCCAATCCATAAAGCAAGACGTCATAGCGAATAACATTGCGAACTCGCAAACCCCGGGCTTCAAACGGGAGCGGGTAGTATCGTGTTCATTTGACCAGATACTGCAACAGGCATCGGTAAAGGTCAGCCCGAGCATAGACCCATATTTTTCCGCTTCAATGGCGCAACCAACGAGGATAAACCTGCAATCAGCAGATAATTTCAGCGAAGGGCCAATCAGACAGACCGGAAGCGATCTGCACTTTGCCATTGAGGGTGAAGGCAGCTTCGAAGTGACAAGCGACGGGACGGTGCGGCAGACACGAAATGGCAGTTTTATGATCGATGCCGATGGCGAACTGGCCACGACAGACGGTGAAAAGGTGCAGTGCAGGTCCGGTGCGATACAGATGCCGATGGGCAAATGGAGCGTATCGGAAAACGGATCTATCGTCAGCGACGGCAGCGAAGTTGATCAGATAAAGATCACCGGAGCCTCTCAGTCTACGCGAATAATCCAGGGCAGCCTGGAGGGAAGCAACGTCAATGTGATTCGCGAAATGGCGGATATGATCACCAACTTACGCAGCTATGAAGCGAACCAGAAAGTGGTCGCATCGATTGACAACACGTTAGACAAAATAATCAACGAAGTTGGTCGGGTATAACGACAACTCCGATCTTTGCGCGGGGGAACAACAATGATCCGAAGTTTATACACAGCGGCAACGGGAATGGAAGCCCAACAGCTCAATCTCGACATTACTGCAAACAACCTTGCTAACGTCGGCACTGCAGGCTTCAAAAAAAGCAGGCTGGATTTCCAGGACCTCTTATATCAGACGATTCGCAGCGCAGGAGCCGATCAGGCACAGGGCATGCACGTTCCTACGGGAATACAGGTCGGCCTTGGGACACGTCCCGGGGCTACGCAGAAGATATTCACATCCGGTGATATGCAGCAAACCGGCAACCCGCTCGATATAGCAATCGAAGGATCGGGATTTTTCCAGGTGATGCTGCCGTCGGGAGACTTGGCCTACACGAAAGACGGGTCATTTAAGATAGACGGCACCGGCAAAATAGTGACATCAGACGGCTATCCCGTGCAGCCGGAGATCACAATACCGGATCAGGTGAGAGATATCGTTATCGGAGAGGACGGCACCATATCGGCGATAATCTCCGGTCAAAACGAACCGCAGGAACTCGGACAGTTGCAGACGGTGAATTTCCTCAACCCTGCCGGACTTTTCAGTATGGGCAGAAATCTTTACTCGCCTACCCGCGCATCCGGTGAGCCTATAACCGGCACTCCCGGTCAGGACGGCCTTGGCACGCTGGCATCAGGCTATTTGGAGATGTCCAACGTAAAAGTTGTCGAAGAGATGGTAAACCTGATTGTCGCGCAGAGGGCGTATGAGGTCAACTCCAAAAGCATCCAGAGCGCGGACGAGATGCTCAACATAGCAAACAACCTGCGCAGGTAAGCAAAAAATGAAACGCTCTATAATCACAATCTTCCTGCTCGTGGTTAGTCTGGCAACGCAGATTTGCGCACAGAAGCTGCCGTCGGCCAAGATTACCCTGCATGCAAAATGCGAGGTATCCAGCGCTCAGCCTGTTACCATTGGCGATATTGCATCAGTGGAAGCTCCTGCGGCGGCTGCCGGGAAGATAAAGGATACCGTAATCTGCACAGGCCCGATTCCGGGCAGCCAGAGGATTGTGGACGCGGAATATATCCGATTGAAACTCAATTCGCTGAATACAGGATGCTCCGTGCTGATATCAGGCGCAGAGAGTGTGGTTCTGAGCGGAAAGAGCCTTAAAATCACTTCGGAGCAACTCGAAGAAGCCGCCCTGCAGTTCGTGAGCGGGCAGACTCTATCTGAAGAAATCGGGTATGGATTCAGCATACAACGCACTCCAAAGGAGATCATATTGCCCGGCGGATCAAATGTCGAGATACAGCCTAAATTGACAGGGCGATCCGTAAGGCCGGGAGCAAACACCGTCCTGCTGGATGTTGTCGCCGATGGCAAGGCAGTCTCGAAATCGAGCGTGACTGTGCTTGTGAAGGCCGTAGCAAATGTGTTGGTGGCCGGAGCTTCGATTGGTCAGGGAACTGCCGTTGACGCACAAAACACCAAATGGGAAAAACGCGAACTGACCGGGTCATCAGAACCCATCATTATGGGCAAAGAGAATGCCGACTGGGTCGCAAGGCGTACTATTCGCGCCGGAGCAGTTATAACTCTGGCAGATGTGGAGCTTCCGTCTGCGATAAAGTCCGGAGATTCGATTATGCTGGTGGTGAGATGCGGCGGAGTATCGTTAACGACAACTGCCCAGGCAAAGCAGAGCGGCCGTATCGGTGACAACATCAGAGTGCGAACCGAGGCATCCAACGAAGAACTGCGCGCCAGGGTCGTCAGTTCCAATGCGGTGGAGATAGTCAGATAGAGAGGTATAGCAATGTCCAGGTTTACAGCATTATCCTGCATATTATTATTGGTAATTACAACGCCGCTGGCGGCCGAATCGCTCTGGTCTGAGGCTAAAACTCCAACCGGTTCTATGTATTCGGATAAAAAAGCAATGCAGGCCGGAGATATCGTGACCATCATTATCGAGGAATCGGCTGTCTCCAAACAGCAGGCATCCACAGACGCCAAAAAGGACAGTTCGCTGAAAGCCGGTCCCGGAGTCGGCCCGCTGCTGAAAAATATTCCGTTGTTCGATTATTCCGGCGGGGATTCTGTCAAGGCCAGTGGATCGAGCACCCGATCGAGTGCGTTCGTGACGCGCATGTCCGCAGTTGTAACCAAGGTGATGGATAACGGCAACCTCGAGATCGAGGGCACGCGCTTTGTGGAAACCAACAAGGAAAAAGCGCAGGTGAAGCTGACCGGGATCATCCGCAGACAGGATATCTCCCCGGATAATACAATATCGTCGGCGTATATCGCCAATGCGCAAATCACTCACACCGGCAGCGGCCCTGTCGGCAGCAGACAAAAAGAAGGCATCGTCAGCAGGATATTCAAGGTTTTGTTCTAGTTCGGTTCATTGCACGAGGCACAAATATGTCAAGACAAACAGCTCTCATCGTAATATTGATATTCATATTGGGAACCGCCGCGTGGTCTCAAACCGTGCGGATAAAGGATATAGCCACAGTTGAAGGCGTTCGCGCCAATCAATTGATCGGCTACGGGTTGGTGGTGGGTCTGGAAGGCTCCGGCGATAGCCAACAGACCAAATTCACCACCACGACATTAGCTAATTTGCTGGATTCGTATGGTATCAGCGTGCCTGCGGACAAGCTGAAGGTGAAGAACGCCGCATCGGTGATGGTGACGGCGACGCTTCCTCCTTTCGCTCGGCCCGGAACCACCATCGACGTAGCGGTATCGTCTATGGGCGATGCTCGAACCCTGCAAGGAGGGACGCTTCTGCAGACTCCTCTTCGAGCGGCAAACGGTGAGGTATATGCGGTGGCGCAAGGGCAGGTTTCAATCGGTGGGTTCAGCGCAGCCCGCGGCGGTTCCTCAGTCGCGAAAAATCATTCCACTGCCGGACGAATCCCCGGCGGAGCGCTGGTCGAAAAAGAGACTAAAACCAATATCGCCGCGCAGGATTCTATCAACATTTTGCTCAACTCCAACGATTTCACTACTGCATCGCGCGCTGCTCAAGCCATAAATGAAAAACTCAATGGCGACTATTGCAGCGCAAAGGACGCAAACAGCGTGATCGTGAGCATACCCAGGGAGTATCAGGGCAATGTCGTAGGACTCATAGCCGAGGTGGAGTTGGCAGAACTGGTGACCGACGCATCAGCCAAGCTGATTGTCAACGAGCGCACCGGGACCGTAATCATCGGCGGCGCAGCCCGTATCTCTCCTTGCGCGGTATCACATGGCTCGTTGGTGGTGGAAATCGCCACGCAAAGCGATGTATCACAGCCGAATCCGATGGCAAGCGGCCAAACGACGACTACTCAAAACACGGTTATGACCGTCACCGAGCAGACCGGGCATGCGGTAGAACTGTCTGGCGGAGCAAGTATTGATGAACTGGTGCGCGCGCTCAACGCACTGAAGGTCACGCCCCGTGATCTCATCGCAATACTGCAGGCCATCAAAGAGGCCGGCGCATTGCAGGGCCAACTGGAGGTCATCTGATGAGAATTGACCACTATTCACTGCAAAGCCGCTTGCAGACACAGACGGCCAAATCTAAAACCGGCCTCGATGCTGCCGATGTTAAAGAGCGTGAGGACAAGAAACTGAAAGAGGCCTGCAAGGATTTTGAGGCGCTGTTTCTGTCGAGCTTGATGAAAGCGATGCGAAAGACGGTTCATAAGACCAATCTATTCGGCTCTGACTCAGGAGAACAGACATTTCAGGAAATGATGGACGTAGAAATCAGCAACGCCGCAGCGAGGAATTCCTCGATGGGAATTGCCGATATGCTTTATAAACAACTCATAAGGGAGATCGCACAAAAGACTCCCGAGATATCGGGTGATAAACAATGATAGACAAAACAGGTGGCGTGGACAGGCTCTTTAAGGTCCACCTTAACAGCAAAATACAAATCAATGGCGCGGAGGCCGCTCAGCGCGCGGGCAAGAGGGATGCCGTGAACATATCCAGATTCTCCGCTTTAGTTGAGCAGGCAAGAACACGTGCGCTGTCATCGCCGGATCTCAGGGCAGACCGCGTCGAGCAGGTCAAATCATCGATTGACAGCGGCCAAATCACCGTCTCGACTGATATCGCTTCTGCCATCATCAATGGCGCAGTGAAAGGGAGAGTGTAGCAATGCCGGCTCTTGAAGAACTCACTGATGCGTTGCTGGAGTGTCTGAGGGAGGTCTCGGACTTGCTTGATCAAGGCATTACAATCGCCGATGCGCAGCGTGAAGCTCTTATAGCCAGCGATGCCGAAAAGATCGCGGTGACCTGCACATCATATCAAGAGATTCTGAGGCGACTTGCGCAGACAGACGAGCGAGCGGCAGCGATTGCTGCGCGAATAGCGGACGAAAACGGAATTGAGGGCGAGGTCGATGTGGAATCGGTGGCTGATACGGTAGACTCTTCGTTTAGTCCTCTTATATCCGCAGAGCTTGTTCGTATTTCCGCTCTTGCCGTGCGGCTTCGAGAGGCGAACGATATCAATTCTACGCTGCTGAGCAACGGTTTGGATATTATCACAACCTGCCTGCGCATCGTGGCAAATGACCCGGAGCCGACCGTATATTCCAGTCAGGCAAGTATGGCGGGATCGAGTGTGAATATTTTGAGTCTGGATTCGCGCGTATAATCCAGGGCGAACACTATGGCAGGAACTTTTTTCGGTATAAATGTAGCGGCCAGCGGCCTTGCGGCTCAGCGTGCAGCGATGGAGATTCTATCGCAGAATATCGCTCACGCCAGCGATCCCGCCTACAAGCGTCAACGGTTAGTTCTCTCTGAAGGTCTGCCGCTTGCACAGTCACAGCAAGCCAACTACGCAGGGTCCTCCATAATCGGCTCGGGCGTGCAAATCGGAGCAGTCCAACGCGTTCGGGATGCTCTCATCGAACGACGGCTGTTACTGACCGGGCAGTCGTGCGCGCAATACGATTTTATGACCAAGACTCTCCAGCAGCTTGAGGCGGCAATCGGAGAGCCTAACGACACCGGATTTCAAAATGATCTGGACCAATTCTGGGCGGCCTGGAGCAAAGTGGCCAGCACGCCGGATTCAATCTCAATCAGAGCGGCCCTCCTCGACGATGCACAGGCTATGTGCTCCAGAATACAGTATATTCATCAGCAAATGCGAGCATCCATTGACGACATGAACATTGCGGCATCAGCAGGTGTCGTGCAGATCAATCAGATAACTCAGGACATCGCGCGAATCAACCGAGAGATCGCCGTCCTGCCGACCGGAACATTAGAGTCTAACGGTCTTATGAATCGTCGTGACAGCCTGGTGCAACAGCTTTCCAATCTGGCATCTGTGTCGCAATTCGGCGAAGATGGCGGCAGTTTTGTGCTCACCCTGGGCGGCAGGGTTCTGGTGCACGGCACGCACGCCAACGAACTGACAACCGCCGTCGACTCAAATGGCAATCGGGTTGTGATGTGGGCGAACGATGGAGAAGCTGTGAAGATTCAGGGCGGCGAAATTAAGGCACTCTATGAAGTTCGCGATTCCGTAATTCCTGGCTATATGGATCAACTCGATAAGATGGTCGCCACGCTGGTCGAGCAGGTAAACGCGCTGCATCGCACCGGCAAGACCATAGCCGGCGAGGACGGAGGAGATTTCTTCAGGGCGGACTCAACCGCTGTGAACATATCCTTGGATTCTTCAATTTTAGATCAGCCAAGGCTGGTTGCGGCATCGTCCGTCTCCGATGGTCAGGACAGCGAAGTAGCCTGGGCGATAGCCGACCTCAAAAACTGGATTGATCCGACCAGCGGCCTTACTATCAACGGCCTGTATAGAGAACTCGTCGGCACAATCGGCAGCGATACCGCAACAGCCGAAAAGACCGCCACCGCGCATCAGTTGTCGTATCAACAATTCCTGACACAGCAACAGTCTATCTCAGGAGTATCGCTGGATGAGGAAATGACAAATATGATCAAGTTCCAGCAATCGTACAACGCCAGTTCCCGCGTATTGAGCGTGATGGACGAGATGCTGTCGACGTTGATTGAGCGGACCGGCACGGTCGGGAGATAAATTAGATGAGAACTTCCCTTAATCTGCAAATACAAAACACGCTGCAAAGCATTGCCCGCGCATCGGACGGGTTGACGGCGGTGCACTTAAAGGGCACATCCGGGAAGCGTATTCTCAAACCATCAGATGACATACCCGGCACGGACCGCATATTATCCCTGAGATCTGCCATAAATACCATAGATCAACTTACCGATAATACAATAGTCGGCAAGCCGTCCCTGCAGACCGCGGAAGCAGCTCTTAACGAGGCGACAAAGATAATCAACACCGTGCGGGACATTGCTCTGAGGGTGATCAACTCATCGGTGACGGATCGGTCAACGTATCTTGCTCAACTGGATGACCTTACGGCTCATTTGGTAGATATAGCAAATACTCGATATATGGATCAATACGTATTCAGTGGCACAGCGTCCGATAAGCCGGCTGTAAGTGTTCAAAATGGCCCGCCGGTGGAATACTCCTATATAGGCAACGCCGGCACAAAGAAAACTCAAGTGCTGAGTTGGGTAAGCGTGCCAACAAACATTCCGGGCAGCGCAGTCTTCAATTTTGACGGCAGCGCAGGCGCGGATACAACTGATGTGTTTACAATGATTTCCAGAGTCCGCAGTGCAATGGAAAGCGAAGACTACACGGCATTGAGCGAGGAATTGGCAAATATCGACGCCAATCACAATAACATTCTGGCTTGCAGATCGCGGCTGGGTTCGTGGATGCAGAGAATGGATGACGCGACCAATATGCTCATCGATTCCAAAATGAGGATGCGCGAACTGCTCTCTGACATCGAAGACATTGATCTGCCCTCGGTGGTCGTCGAGTTGCAGACCCAGGAAAATATCTATCAAGCAGCTCTCGCGATAAGTTCGCGAGTGATGAATATGTCGCTTTTGAGCACACAATTAGGCAGTCGCTAACGCATCGGGCGCGGCTGGCTGATGGAAGGGATTTTGTCATGAGAATCGAGACAACTCGATTTGGGGTTGTGGAAGTGGACGAAAGCGCCTTGGTGAACATTCCGGGCGGCCTGTTGGGTTTTGAGGAGCAAACAAAGTATTGTTTGATCCAACACAGGCCATCGGCGAACTTTCGATGGCTGCAGTCAACACAGGAGCCGTCGCTGGCTTTCGTAGTTGTGGACCCATCGGAATATTTCGCCGACTATGAGATCGAACTAAGCGATCGCGACGTCCAGAGATTGCAGCTTTCCGGCGCAGAGGATGCGATTATCCTTACTATTTTGACCATCCGGGATAGCGGCAGCGATGTGTCCGCAAACCTGGCTGCGCCAATTGTAATCAACTCCAAGAACTTAATTGCCGCTCAAGTCGTCTTAGAAGATGAGCGGTATCAGACAAGACATGTGCTCGCTACAGCGCAGAATAAACATATTGCTGCGGCGTGAGCAGGCGGTATTATATATAAGAACAGAGCATATCGCCTAATGCAGGTTGTCCTGTATAGATAACAGGCTTCCAAGGGTAATCTGCAATGTCAGAGGGAGCTACTAGACCTGTCCCTCGAGTGAAAGGATGCACTCAAATGTTAGTTCTGGCAAGAAAAGTCGGGCAATCCATAATAATAAACGATAACGTCGAAGTGCTGGTCATAGAGGTTCGCGGAGACCAGGTCAGGCTGGGCATCGAGGCCCCGAGAGCGATTCCTGTACATCGAAAAGAGCTTTTCGAACAGATTCGAGAGGAAAACATTCGGGCTTCCACGGAAACTGATGTCGAGTCGGCCACCCGCGCCCTGGGCGACACGCAACCCTAAGCTCAGCGAGCCTCAACAGCTTCATGCTTTTTTGAGGGTGCAAGCTGAATGCGAGCTTTTCGGCTGAGCTTGGGTTATGCTACCCTTGTGTCGCATTTTGCACCCTTTTTTCGATGTCCGAGGTCGGTCTGGAGGTTAGAAGTTAGAGGTTAGAGGTTGGGAATGGGGGTCCGAGGTCAGATGTCCGAAGTTCGATCAAGCCTTCTTAGACTACCCCTATTACGATACCATATAGGTATTTCCGGCTTTCGCTTCTTTCGCGCTTTCGCGTTTCCCCAAAAATACAAGAAATCCGCTTTTTTCGATGTCCGAGGTCAGATGTCCGAAGTTCGAGCCGGTATCGCAACCCCATTCCCAACCTCTAACCTCTAACTTCCAACTTCTAATCTCTAAATGTCCTCTGGCTCCTGCTTATGCCGGCTCCATATTTTGCACGATTATCTCTCTTTGGAACCCGATTTGCATACACAATAAATACCTGCGATTTCGGCAAGTATTATTACCTGTTTGTGTTATTTAGTGGAACAAATCATTTGAACGTGAATGCATCGTGCGTGCAGTGATTCAAGGAAGAGTTCGCTGCGCTTATTAGGCTAAGGTGTTTAGCCCGTTGTGTCGATAGATGCTATGGAGAATATACACCCAGCCTTGCCGCGAATGGAGGTGAGGTGGCGGAAAAGCGCCGTAGATAGGTCAGTTCTTTCGCGCTCAGGATGGATGCGGGGGATGGGACTAATACTTTCAGGTAGGCAGATATGCCCTCCTATTTGTTCGACGAACATTGCTCATTTGGCCTAAAGGCCGCCGCTTAAGGACAGGCGGTAACAGATCCATGGAGGAAGTTTCTAATGAGTCTAAGAATCAACTTGAACAGCGCGGCAATGACCGCACACAGACAATTGGCCGCAACGGACAACGCCGTTAGTAAATCTATCGAGCGTCTATCGTCCGGCTATAAGATCAACAACGCTGGAGATGACCCTGCGGGACTCGTCATCTCCGAGAAACTGCGCGCCCAGGTCGGTGGCCTGAATCAGGCGATCAAAAACGCGGGCGACGCCGTTAACATGGTCAAGACCGCTGAAGGCGCTCTTACCGAGGTAAACCGACTTCTGCGCACGATGAGAGACCTTGCAGTGCACGCCGCTAACACCGGTGTCAACGACCAGGCATCTCTGGCCGCAGATCAGGCTCAGATTCGATCAGCGATTGAATCCATCAACAAAATCTCCTCGGAGACTCAGTTCGGTGGTAAAACGCTGCTTGATGGTTCGGCAGGTATCGTGACTACGGTCAAGGGTTCTTCGGTTATATCCGCCGACCTGGCTAAAGCCAACCTGAGTACGGCACTAACCGGCATCGGCATCGACCTTACCGCGACCGGGGCGCAGGTTGCCACCAAGGCAACGCTGACAGGCTCCGTAGCGATAAACGTCGACCTGACCGGCAAATCGATCACAATCAATGGCAAAACCATTGCATGTGGCGCGAACGAAGCGGCTACTCTGCAGGCCATTAACAACGAGACCAATGCGACGGGGGTAGTGGCTACGGTAGACGGTTCCCATAATCTGGTTCTCACTCAGAGAAACTACGGGTCCGCAAACCGAATTGACGTGACCGGCGGCGTTGACGCCTTCGGCTCAGCCAGCGCTGCAGCCGTTGGTGGAGATGCCAGAGCGGCAGTCTCGGCAGGTGGAGTAAACGTATCGGACGCGGTATGGAGTCACGGATCAGGCACAGTCCTGAAGGACTCGCTCGGCAACGCGATTCAGCTTACTGACGCCGCTGCAACTGCTGCTGCTGAATACACCGACCAGCTCGACTTGTCTGTAGGCAGCCTGACATTCCAGGTGGGTGCATACGCGGGACAGACTCGTTCAATGAACATAAGTTCATCGCACACCAACCAGTTGGGTCTTGCCAACGGCAGCGGGTCGACTGTGAGCGTGGCCGCCATTGACGTCATGACTAACGCAACCGATGCAATCACCGTTCTCGACAAGGCCATATCGGACGTTTCCAGTTTGAGAGCGAATCTGGGAGCTGCTTTGAAGAACACATTTGAAAGCAGCATCAACAGCCTGGGAATCGCTGCTGAGAACATCGCTGCGTCCGAGTCGACAATTCGTGACACGGACATGGCTGCCGAGATGGTCGAGTTCACAAGAAACCAGATCATGCAGCAGGCGGGAACCGCTATGCTGGCTCAGGCAAATCAAGCGCCGCAGGCTCTTTTGAGACTGCTGCAGTAGGTTACGCAACCCTAAGGTGGGGTGGCTTGATCGCTCCACCTTCATGAATTAAATATTGGCTTAGCCTGCCCGGATCAAATCCCTCGTCGCTCGGGGCAGTAAAGCCATTATAGACATTCATCCGGAGCGGGGCGAAGAATCTCAATTTACCGGGATTTTTCGCACCGCTCGGAATAATATGATTCATACTTGCGAGCGATAGAAAGCGCGGATGCTATATGGCAGGCACTAGTTCGATAAACGGCTTGATTTCCGGTTTGCGAACCGATGAGATCGTCACAAAAATGATGGAACTTGCCAAGCGTCCGCAAACGAAGTTGCAAACCGACAAAACGGACGCGCAGTTGAGGTTGTCGACATGGCAAAACCTGAACGTGCGCATTATGGCCCTGAAGTCCAAGGTCGACTCTCTCGCCGTTTCCAACGCGTTCGAAAACTGTCAGGCAAACTCCAGCGATCTTAGTGTTTTGCAGGCAACCGCAGGAGTTGGCGCATCTCCGGGCACATATTTTCTCAAGGTGATCAACCGAGCGCAGGGACATCAAGTGGCCGGTGCGGCCTCCGGTGAATCTGCAACGCCTTTCACCAGTGCAGGCGCTGTTATAGGGACAGGCAATGTAAGTTTCAGCTTCGATAACGACCATACAAAAGATTTTACCGTCAAAATCGACACCGCCAACAATACCTTAACGGGTCTGCGAGACTCGATCAACAGGGAAAACAAAGGCATACAGGCGTCCATTATCAATACAGGCTCCACCAGCAGCCCTGCCTATCAACTGCTGCTCACCTGCTCCGAGACAGGGGAGATATCGCAATTTACGGTCGATGCGGATGAATCCATAGGCATCGACTTCTCCGGCGTCATTCAAAAAGGCACTGATGCGGAAATACAATTTGGAGGAGGCGGTGACGGCAGCAACCCGATTACAGTTAAGAAAAGCTCCAACACCATCACCGATCTGATAGCCGGAGTCACGCTCAATATAGTAAATCACGCGCCGGATAAAACCATCAAACTTGAGGTCGTCCGAGGCACTTCGGTCATCAAAAACTCAATTCAGGAGTTTGTCGCGCAATATAATGACCTGGCCGACGCGATCAGTGAACAGTTCGCTTATGATCCCGCGACCAATATCACCCAGCCGCTCATGGGCAGTTGGGATTTGCAGCAGGTCCAGATGACTCTGAACAGCCTGATCGGCAGCGTGGTGACAGGCGTGGAGAAGCAGTTTAGCGCATTGGCCACACTCGGGATCACGCTGGATTCTTCCGGGCATCTGCAAATAGACGAAGCAGCCCTGAACAAGGCTCTCGAAAGTAACCTGCAAGACGTCAGCAGGCTGTTCGCCTCAGATTTGAGATCTGACAGTTCGCATATTTCTATGCTTTCCTCTTCTGCCGAAACCCAGCCCGCTTCTCTTAACGGCTGGGAGGTCAACATTACTCAGGCAGCCCGTCAGGCTCAAGTGACAGCAGCAGGGGCGTTTGCGAGCAGCCTCAACGCGGATGAGACACTAACGATTTATACTAACTCTTCGAGTTCCGCCAATATCGCTTTAAAGCAGAGATGGTCTCTGGATCGAGTGATTTCGGAGATTAACAAATATGCCGACAAGACACAGGCAACCGCGATAGCGACAAGGGCCGATGGTTCCGTGTCTGCAGACCCAAACGAAAACGTGTATCTGTCAATAAGATCGGTTCGATATGGCGGGGATGCGGATGTAAACGTGTATTCCAGCACGGATATCAATGTCGGCAACACCACAGGATTCGGCAATGTGGTTGTGACTTCGCAGGAACCTGGCGCGGGAAGCGGCCTTCGGGCATTGGATGTGGTCGGGACAATAAATGGGGAAGCATGCACCGGCAAGGGACAGATATTGACCGCCGAACCGAACAACCCAAAGAGCAGCATTAAAGGTCTTACGCTTCTTATAACCAGCAGTTCGGCAATGGTCAGCAAGGTATATTTCACGAAGGGAATTGCTACTTCGCTGAGGGATTCGCTGGTGGATATGACCTCGTCTAACGGCACGGTCACCAAAGCTCAGGATGCGCTTACCGAGACAATGTCCGATATCGATAAAAACATAGCCGATATTGCCGAACGCCTCCGCATTCAGGAAGACAAGCTCTATACTCAATTCAATGCAATGGAGGCCCAATTGGCAAGGCTCCAGCAGCAAGGGCAGTATCTGACGCAGCAGATCGCTGCAATGAACAATACTTACAGCAAGTAAAGGCGCTCATATATTATGTCTATGAACGGTTATTCAAGCTATCAGCAAAATCATCTTTCGACTGCCACTCCTGCAAGGCTGCTGCTGGCCGCCTATGACGGCGCGATACGCTTCTGCAGAATAGGGCTGGAGAAGATGAAAGAAGGGCGCATTGAGGAGCAAAGCGTCAATATCAATAAAGCGCTGGCGGTCGTATGCGAACTGCTCTCGACCTTGAACGAGGACGCCAACCCGGCTCTGGTTGCCAAGCTGAAGTCTTTGTATCTGTATATAATCGAAAAACTGGCGCACGCCAATCTGGCATCAGACGAGACTTGCCTGCAGGAATCACTTGACATCCTTGTCGCCCTGCGCTCATCCTGGGCTGAGGCGGAAAAGATTATTCAGCAGGACAATTTACAGGAGGAAGCAGCGTGACGGGGTTCTCTTCTTCGAGGGATGATCTGGTTGCATCGCTAAGGGCCTATACAACGCACCTTTCGGCACAGCACGAGGCTCTGCAGCAACTCTCGTCAACCACATCCCATATTAGAGAGACACTCGATGCGCAAAGCGCTCCGGATATATCAGACGACCTGGTTAAACGGCAAAATGAACTCGAAAAATATACTGCGCTGTGCGAAGATGCAGCGCAGGATGAATCGCTAATCGATGCCGCGCTCGATGCAGCCAACTGCGCCAACGAGGAACTCAACGCAATCGCAAGGTCGATTATCACAATTCGGGAAGATTCGCGTTCACTAGCCGAAGAAATTATACACTGTCAGGCCGAGTGTGAATCACTGCTGAAACAAAGGCTCCAGGCGACTTCAGATGCAATTCGCCGGTCAGCGCAACGACGTAAACTCGACGCGGCATACGGACCTGCCGTCAGCCACGAGATACCGACTTTTATGGATAAGCAGCAGTGATACCGGCCTTAATACTCAAAAGAAACCAATCGGCCACATCTACTCGTGACCCGACCTCAAAATGGGCGTGGATTGCTCCCCTGCTCCGCTCATCTGCCGCTGTGATACGTCGATGTTGCAGCTTATCACTATCGCTCGGATTCACGTTCTTCGCACTTTTAAGCCCTGCCTGCGCCAATTTGTACGACGACGCCATACAACAGGTGCGAGCGATCTCGGATTCACCCAATGTCAGGTTGCTCCCGTTTGGAAAATCTGCCCAGGGGCGATCGATTCCCGCGTTTTTGATTACGGATTTTTCATCTAACAGCGTCGGCAAAGCTCGAGTGATGATAATATCCGGCCAGCACGGAGATGAGCCTAATCCCATAAGCGCTGTCCTCAAACTATGCAACGATCTGGCAGGCGGGTCGAATCAAGATATGCTCAAAGGATGCATTATCATTGTTGCGCCAACCGTTAATCCGGATGGAATAGCCGTCAAAAATAGATATAACTCACAGGGCATAGACATCAATCGCGATTGGATAGACCGCCAGACCGCAGAGGCGCGCTATGTCCACTGCCTAATCCGACATTGGCGACCGCAGGTAATCCTTGACGTGCACGAATGGACCGGCCCATCGCAGGTTCCGGGCAACGGAATTGAAGTCGCCTATGTATCAAGAAGCAGTCAGAGCAATGCAATGTTGGTGTTGGGCAAGCGCATTGCGCAGAGTTCTGGTTTGACCCTTATTCAGGTGTCTTCTCACAGCAACAAGCATCTGTTCCACCGGCGATATTCCGATCTTGGTTATGCATCGTTTCTGCTTGAAACGGCTCCGGGAGAGTCTCGCGACTATAAATTCAAGGCCTATATCTCTGCAATCGAGCAGGCTGCGCAGGAGGTGGCTGGGAAAGTCAAACTCAGAGAGCAACTTTCGCCATCGTCCGCTTCATTCAACGCGACGGCAGTAAGCTCATATCTGGAACCTGCTGCCAAAAGGCCATTTGCAGACCCTGAAGCATCCGCTATTATGTGCGTCTCTTTGGTAGTTGCAGCGTATTGTGTGTTGATGTGGATACTCAAACCACTTGCAGCTATCAGGGAAATCAAATGGTCTCGGAGATTCCTCAGATGCAGCATTGAATGGGACGATCAGATTCACCCATTGCTGAAAAAGCGACGAATCGAGCCGATCACATCCAGAAGCTGGGCGCGCAGGAGAATCAGATCCAGATATGCGGACTCAGATTCAGTGTCCTCGCAATCAGAACCCGCCGGTTTATTATTCTAAAGCCTCCTGAACATTCACGCGATGATACCAAGTCTGAGCGAACCGACGCCTGCCGGGCATGCATTACATCATTTTCGGTAACAGCTCACGAATAATGAGTAATCCTACCTGTAGTGTCTGATCTCCGTCTCGGACAGCAGGTGTTCGTTGATAGATTATCTGGCTGGGACAGAGACCAGCCG
>JAAYKE010000071.1 GCA_012522575.1 Armatimonadota bacterium
ATCTATACGATGCCAAAGGCCGCAACATCGTGCGGATGCCGGCGGGGCGGTATGAGATTATCGAGACTTTCGCGGTCGGCAAACCCGGAGACAGGGTCATGAATATGGCGGTGACTATGGATGGCGATCCGAAGGTCAAGGGAGAGGCGACCCTCACCTATGCCGACGCAGGGGCAAAATCTCCGGTCAAGATATGCGCGAAGCTGGATTATCTAATCGAGCCGGGCTGGAAATTCGTGCGCGTCTATAAAGAAGGCAACATCCCCATTGATGGCAAGCCGACTCGGCTGGGGTTCTGGCTGAATGGCAACAACGGAACCGGCATGGCGCGGCTGCGCATAGTCGATGCCGGCCAAGAGACTTTTCAACCTGACCTGGGGCCGCTGAGCTTCACCGGCTGGCAGTGCATGTTTGCCGATCTGACCGGAGCCATAGCCGGACACTGGGGCGGCAAGAACACCGGCCGGATAGAGTATCCTATTGCCTGGGATACGCTGTTTCTGTTTGACCACGTCGGCTCAAAGCAGTCAAAGGACGCGCTCTATCTCGGCCCGGCGATGCTGTATTACGAATAGATATCAGCGCAACTCCAGCAGGCTGGCCGCGATATGCCGCGTGCCGTCGTTGATATTGTAATAGTAGGACACGAGTATCCTGCCGTCCGAAAGCTGCACAGCCCACGGGTAGCCGATGTCGGTATTGCCTCCGTCTTCCCGCAGCACATATTCCTGCGCGGTGGCGATGTCGGTGCATTCGGCGTTGAGAATCTTCACGCGAATCCCGAACGGCTGTTGACGGTAGCCATAGACCAGCAGCACTCGACCGTCTTTGAGATGAATAGCGTGGAACGGGTGACCGAAGAAGCCGCCGTCCTGCCACGGCTCGAAGCTCTTGCCGCCATCGGTCGACCGAGCGTAAGCCAGCTTGCCCTCGAAAGCGTCCGTGCGCATAAACGCGACCCAATCACCCTTCTTTGTCTGGATCAGCGAGGTCTCGTTAAATGTGACCTTGTCGTCGATAGCAATCGGGCAGGCATAGGTCCACGTCTCGGCTTTATCGGTCGATGTCATCAAGTGAACTGAAGTGCGTTTATGTGTGTCCACATTTCTTGAAGCCACGGCCCAATATAGCTTGCCGTCTTTGCCCTCATACATCGCGCCTCGGTTGAAAGCAGGGGTCGGATTGCCGAGCGCATCCTTGCTCGTGTCGCCGGGGACGGGAATCGGCACAAACGGCCCTTCCCAGGTCTTTGCTCCATCTTTTGAGCGTAGAACATATCCGCCGAGGAAATTAAACGGGCTGTGGCGCAGGGTTTTGGCCAGATTATCTTCACCTTCTTTGGGCAGCATCGCCCAGCCATAGCTCGTGCAGATTATCGTGCCGTCTTTTAGCAACACCATACACGGGTCCTGCGAACCGCCCAGCGGATGCGCAAAAATCAGTTCGGGGTCCTTCGTCCAACTCTGACCGCCGTCTTTTGATCGCACAAGCACAAGATAGCTGTTCGCATCGGTGTGGGATAAGCCGCCGCTCCACAACTCACGACGATCCGGAGCGCGTCGGAATGCACAGATCAACTCACCGTTGGCGCTCTGCACAATCGACGGGAAGCACGAATAATACATCTTGTCCTGATAGATAATTATGTCCTTGATTTTGTTCAATCCGGCTGCCTCCAATCCGCCGCATATCAGCAGTATCAATGCAATGCAGACAATTCTACAGTTCACTTTGACCTCCGTTTAATAGAGCAGATACGGCGCGCGAATCTCCATCCACGCACGCTCATCTTCTATCAGCCGCTCTTCGAAATCCTCCGGCTGCGCGTCTGGATTATCCACCCATTCCCTAAGAAAAGTCCCTCCGCTGAGCAGGTCAACAGCCAGCCGCTCGGTCTCATATTCATACGGAAAAACCCGCCAGATGGGGTAATCCGGGTAGTTCAGCCGAATCGACTTGAGCATCAACGTTACCAGTCTATATGGCCGGAACTCGTCGTGCCGGTAGTGTTCGTTGTCGGTGTGGATTTGCAATCCCGCGCATAGCTTGCCGACGTGTTTATGGAAAGTCGGCTCGAAGTGGCATTTTCTGACAATGCAGCCACGCATCCACTCCGGCGCAAGGGCGGCCATTTTATTGACTATCAGGTCGTAATCGATATCCGGCGCGCCCATAATCTCAAGCGCGGTAGTAGTGCCGCGGCCTTCGGAGAGGGTAGTCCCTTCGAGCAGCACCGTTCCGGGAAAACAACGTGCCATATTGAGGCTGGAGGCGTTTGGGCTTGGATTGATCCAGCTCAACTCCAACACCGGCCAGCCGTATCCCGGGGCTGCATCCGGGTCGTAGCCTGTCATTTGAATGACGTTCAAGTCAACATCGAGACGCTTCAGCGCGACCCACCATTTCGCGATCTCCCCCGGTGTCATCCCGTGACGCATCAGCATCGGCCCTGCGCCTACGAAACTCTCCCATCCCGGCTCCAGAATCGTGCCTTCGGCGGGTCTGCCGGCAGGGTTTGGCCGATCGAGCACCCAGATGCTCTTATTATGAGCGGCGCAGGCCTCGATCATATAGGTCAGCGTGGTGATAAATGTGTAGATGCGGGTTCCTATGTCCTGCAAATCCACCAGCAGAACATCAAACGTCTCCATCATCTCATCAGTCGGCCTGCGGACATCGCCGTAGAGGCTGAAGACGGGAATGCCGTAGCGCGCATCGACGAAATCATCGGACTCGACCATATTGTCCTGTTTATCGCCGAGCATGCCGTGCTGAGGGCCGAACGCCGAGGTTACTTTGATCCCCGGACAGGCCATCAACACGTCCAGTGTATGCAGACAATCCCGCGTCACCGAGGCCGGATGCCCCAAAACCGCCGTCCGCCGACCTTCCAGGGCCTTCCGCGCAGCCGAATTACGCAACAGTTCATCTATTCCCAGGTTCATACTGCCAACTTAACTATGATAAACCCAGGTTCCTGCTTTTTTCGGTTGTCGGTTGACGGTTCACGGTTGCCGGTTCTTATAAATAGATAGGCGGCAATCTCCGGAGAATGTCTATTTATTTTTTAAAAACAGGCATGAATTTCCAGTATTGGTGTCGAAGTAGCAAGTGTAAGTAAACATTGGTTATGAGGAGGCACTGATGAGATTTCGCGGGGAGCAGTTAAGTTTTGTGATGTCGGACGCCTACGACCGATATGTGCCGCAGAGTCACTTTCTTCGAAAGGTAAACGCTGCGTTTGACTTCAGTTTTATTGACGAGATGTGTGCTCATAAATATAAGTCGCAGCATGGTGGTCCGGGCCGCCCTGCCGAGCCTCCTCAGCGGATGTTCAGGCAACTATTGCTGATGTTTTTGTATCAGATAAAGTTCGAGCGTGAGTTGGAGAGGCGCGTCAACGATTCTTTTGCTTTTCGTTGGTTTTGTGGTTATGGTCTGGACGAGCCTGTTTCCAGCCATAAGACTATGTGGGCTTTCAGGGAGCGGATCGGCATTGATTTGTTCGACGAGATATTTGCCAGGCTTATTCATAAGTGCATTGAGCGTGATTTGGTAAATAAAAAGCGCTGGCACGTGGATGCTACGAAACAAGACGCTGCCGCGACAACTTTTTCGCAGTGGGAAGTCGCTGTTGTTTTGACTAAAGCTATGATGGAGCGTTTATCAAGTATGCAGAATGTGGAGCACAACACCAACGGCGAGCCTCCTGTCGAGATGGATCCTGAGATGAAGATGCTCGTCGCCAAAGCAGCAGTCAATGTATCCAAGTTGAAGAACGTGAGTGCTGCTCGCGTTTTGGCAAAAGCTGAGGGTCGGGTTTACGAGCCTGATGCCGACGAGGTTGCGCCGCCAGATGATGATTCTGAACCTGATGTAGAGCGCGACGATGCTCAAATCAAGCAC
Organism: Armatimonadota bacterium; assembly: GCA_012522575.1. Taxonomy (GTDB): domain Bacteria; phylum Armatimonadota; class UBA5829; order UBA5829; family UBA5829; genus DTKD01. Next base: position 3,907 of record JAAYKE010000071.1, read on the forward strand.
TTGGAGGCAACGGCTCGAGCCATCTGGTCTAAACATCCGCACGCCAAAGGTGATGTCGACGCACGTATCGGCAAGACGTCGATGTCTAAGAGCTTCTGTGGTTATTTGTCGACGGCGGTAGTCGATGAGAAGTATGGTATCATACTTGGCTGCGAGACTGTTGCAGGTAATGTCGACCAGGCTAAAACGTTTATGCCTGCTTATAACAAGTCCAAGCAGTTGGCAGGTAGTCCTGCCGAATTAGCTGCTGACCGTGCTTTCGACATTTTGGATATTCGTGAGAATCTGGAGTCGGATAATGTGGTTGCATATATACCGATGGTTCGTCCTCATCTCACTGGCAACGTGATAGGTTCAGAGCACTTTAAGGTTACAGCGGTAGGGGATAATTTCGAGGTGATATGCCCTGGCGGGCATTTGATGAAGCAGGTTAAATGTGGCGGCGACGGGCTTAGGGTCTATCGTGGGACAGCTTGTCACGGTTGCTCTTTGAGTAGTAAATGTACGACTGCGAAGGATGGTGTTCGTGCGTTTGAGTTTCGTCAGAGGTTGCGTAAGTTTCAAGAGCAGCATTTTGAGCAGAAGAAGACTGCTGAGTATAAGCACGCATTAAAACGTCGTATGTCGACTATAGATCCAATTTTCGGGCACGGCAAGACGTTTCATAATCTGGGCCAATGTATATACCGGAGCCTGCCGATGAACAAAATCCACTCGATTATGTCGTTTTTCGCGATAAATCTGGAGAAGTTAGTAAGGTATGCTCCTCAAGGGACTTAACAATTCGGGCAGGTTGCCAAACCACGCGATTCGGGGTTGGATTCGGCTACCCGCGAAGCCGATATTCGGGTTAAAATGAAACTGAGCAAGCAATTAAAGCACTTTTTGAGTGCCTCGTCGACTCGACTTTTCGTTAAAAACCGAAAAAAACGAACCGAAATCTAACGGGCGGCTATCCGGAGCTTTTGATAGACAGGCTCTCCGAATTGCCGCCTCCCCAACCTCTAACCTCTAACTTCCAACCTCCATTTTTGTCATTTCGAGCATCGCGAGAAATCTGCTTTTTCCCTTCCCTATTCCGGGTTTCGCTTCTTTCGGGCTTTCGCGATTTACAGAAAATTAGAGTTCTCACTACGTTCGAAATGATATAATTTGTGTGGCCAGGCATTCAAATCCGGCCATCGCAATTTATTCAGAACTCCCTGTTTATCATAAAATGCGCCCACGATTCCAGCAGGGATTTATATTTTGAATCCGGGATTGCATCGAGTTCGGGCAGAGCGCGATCAATCTGCTCAAGCGCGAGTTCGGTTGTCTTTTGCACTCCCCCTAACGATACCATCATATCCGCAGCCGCGACCACATCGGCGGCGCTGGCCTCCCGGTTGCCTAAGACAGATAACAGAAACTTTCGCTGCTCGGCGTCCGCAGCCTGCAGGGAATGGAATACTATTGTGGTTTTTTTGCCTTCCCGCACATCAGAGCCTATGGGCTTGCCTAGCTGCGATTCCTTGCCAAGCAGCCCTAAAATATCATCCTGCAACTGAAATGCCGTGCCGCATCTGCTCGCAAATGTAGAAAGCGCGACAACATAAGGATGTTTCGGATCCGCGCTGTCAAGCCCGATCATCGCACCCGCAAGCGCAGAAAACTTATAAAGAACCCCGGTCTTCATCCATAGCATAGAGACGATATCATCCACGCTGAGCTGCTCGATTGGAGTCAGAGAGTATTGCACATCGCGCGTCTCACCTTCGATAAGCGTGTTTACCACATAGCTTTCGAGATGATAGATAATATCCAGAACCACCCTTGGGTCTACGCCGCGCTGAGTGGCGCATTCGCAAAACAGGCTCACTGTCCAGCCGTGCTGTGAATCACCGGTCAATATCGCTATATCCCTGCCGTATTCTTCACTTTGCTCGGCATTATAACCAAGCGTATTCGCTGCATAATCCGCCGCCATTTTATGGATAGTCGGGCCGCCGCGACGCAGGTCATCGTTGTCTATCAGGTCATCGTGCACGAGGGTCCACGTGTGAAACATCTCCACTCCGGCGGCTGCAGGCAAGGCATTCTCTTCATCCCCTCCCACCGCTCCGCAAGACCAACGCAGCACCGACGGACGAAGCCTCTTGCCTGCTCTGTCCAGATAAGCGAAGATGGCGTCCTTCAGGTGCTCCGGCTGAAACCAGGCCTTGAAGCGAGGCTGATTGAAATATTGTGTGATGAGCCGTTCGCGCGCGCTCAGTTCTTGCATAAGATCAGGCAACAAAAAACCTCCGTAAATGCATACGATGCGGACATATACCCAAGGCAAAATCATACTCAAGCGCTGTGTTGATGTCAAATTAATTTGCACCGGCGCGAGGGCTGCAGCCTAGTAAAAACGCCGATTTTGCGCTCTATAAAGTCACATGTCGGGAATCGACGGTTGATCCGGGACGGTTGTAAAGATATACTTGGTTGGATGTATTAACGCAGGAGTTTCGCAGGCGTATGTATAATGGTGATGAGATGAGTCACGAACATCGGTTCGAGTTAATTGAACATACGGCGGATGTCGGGGTGATAGGCAAGGGCGCAACAATGGCCGAGGCGTTCGAAAATGCCGCCTATGGCATGTTTTCTGTTATGGCCGAATTGGATCGCTATAAGCCAACCAGACAACAGTCATTTACTGTGGTCGGAGCATACGATGTTGCCCTGCTGGAGCGCTTTTTGTCGTCTTTGCTGCTGATTTTTGATGCCGACAACCTGCTGCCGCTCGAGTTCGAGATAACCGAGATATCCATGAACCGGCTGACCTGCTGGGTGAGCACGCGCCCGGCAGATGACGAGGTGGAGTGGTTAGGTCCTACGATCAAAGCGGTGACAATGCACGAAATGTCGGTGCAATGCAAGGGCGGGCAGTGGGCTGCCAAGGCGATATTCGATGTATAGACCCGGCAGAAATCTCCAATGGAGCGATATGATATGGAAAAAAATCTCAGCCCTAGACAGAGGCAGATTCTTCAGTTCATCATAAAACACACCGAGGCGCAGGGCTATCCGCCGACGGTTCGCGAGATCGGAGAAGCGGTCAATCTGTCGTCAAGCTCTACGGTGCACGGACACCTGAAGACGTTGGAGCAGACCGGCTGGATTTGTCGGGAGGCGGTGTTGACCCGTGCGATCAGGGTGGTCGCGCCGGATAGATTGGGTGAGTTCGCTCAGGCCGAGCCGGATGGATCTGCCCGGACACCCGATAACACTCTCCATCTGCCGCTCGTCGGCTCCGTGGCTGCCGGCAATCCATCGTTGGCGTTCGAGGACATTGAGGACACAATGCCTGTTTCCGGGGATTTGCTTGCCGGGGCTGAGGGGTTTTTGCTGCGCGTCAAAGGTGAGAGTATGATAGATGACGGCATAAAAAGCGGAGACTATGTAATTGTCAGGAAGCAGGCCGTTGCCAATAATGGCGATACTGTGGTGGCTATGGTGGACGACGAAGCTACGGTTAAAAGGTTCTATAAGGATAACGGAAAAATACGACTCCAGCCTGCGAATCGGTCGATGAAGCCGATGTTTTTCAATAAAGTGGAGATAATCGGCAGGGTGGTGGGATTGTTCAGAAAGATGCTGTAATTCACTATAAGGAATGAGTGGAGGTTTTTGTGGCGGTAGTTAATAGTTCGGTTGAGATAAATGGCCCTATTGAAAGCGTGTATGAGCTGGCAAAAAATGTGGAGTCGTTCCCGGAGTTTATGCCGGATGTAAAAAGCGTCAAGATTCTGGAGCGCAGCGAGGATGGGAATCGGACAATAAGCGAATGGGTTGGAACGGTCAAAGAGTTCAAGATGAATATCAAGTGGACCGAGCAGGATATCTGGGACGAAGAAGCTCGAAGCTGCACCTTTTCGCTTATTAAAGGGGACTATTCCAAGTATGGCGGCAAATGGCAATTTGTCGACCTTGGAGGCAAAACCAGGTTCGATTCGGAGATAGAGGTCGAATATAATGTGCCGATGATCGGCGCGCTGATCAAAGGGCTGATCGCAAAGAAGATGAAAGAGAACGTGGATAATATGCTGGCTGCGATCAAAAAGAAGGTGGAGGAGGGATAGCAGCCGGGCATAATAATCCGCCTAAGCCCTCATCATAGTAAAATTTGGGGGCTAAATTTTACTTTGAGGTGTGCATGCAAAGAGAAATGCAAGGGACATATTTTCCAGTTGGGGAGGTTCTCGGCGGAGGTCATTGCATTGAATAGAAGTGCCAATATAGCGTTCCATAAGATGTTGTATGAACCTGACTACGATGATCAGATCATCAATGGTTTGGAAAAGATTGCCGCGCAGCGCGTCTGGTGGGCGGTATATAACGCGTTGTTTGATTTTGATTTGGACAGCAAAGAGAAAGTGCGGAAGGCTCTCAGTAAGGCTCTTCACTGGGCGCTGCACATCGCTCAAAGTATAACGCAATTTAGTAATGCCAGTGATAGATATAGCCGGGAAGATGCCCTGGACAGACTATATCACCGCCCGTTTATAATGTTCGACACATACGATGAATCACACAGCCTCGTTACATCCGGGAGTTGGATGTGCTATGAGCGACCTGTGCCGCCGCCGCCGACCTTGGAGCATTTCGATAAATTGGCGACTGTGATAGCAACGGAAGAGGGCAACAATTCAGGACGACCGGGCATGTCAGATGCGGAACGTGCCTTGAGAAGAGATGCGGCTGTTTATATGTTCCTTATTGAGTGGCTGGTCTCATCCCGTGAAAGAAATAAGCTGAAAGTGCGCGACGCATTCCTGTTCATCTGTTCGCTGGCGCTGCATATGAGTGCGAATGCGGCCCTTGTGATGTGGGAAGTATAGGTCGGAGCCGATACCTGGAGATTACCAAGTCTCGGTTTTTGCATTCCGTCGGCAATCCCAAAACTGCCGGATGCAAAAGCTATGGCTCAAGGTGCGCCACACTTCAAAAAAAGCCGGGATAGCAAATGAGGGGCTAATGATGCTTGGTGATGGCCAACTCCTGCGGATGGTTCGGTAAAATTTTATCTGTCTGCTGTCTTTTGGCTGTGTGTTGACGTGTCCATTTGTGTCCACTCATCACTTATAGCCCTGTTTTTGCGTACAAAAAATGGCGGAGAGGCCGGGATTCGAAACGCCAAATTAAGGCATTTGAGGCCGGGCAAAACCCATATAGCTGCCTTAGAAACAGAGCTTGAACGCGCTAGGGAAATGCCTCATACGGTTTGATCGGCACTTCTGGGGCGGCGCTTTTCGGAATGAAGCCTCGGTACGATTCACCTATACATCCGATGTATACTCCGAGATGAGAAGCTATAGAACTCTCTAGCTTATGTGCTGGACGCCCGTCCACCTCCACGCTAACCGTCGGGTCACTTATCTTACCATGCTCATCCATGATGGGACCACTGCAGGAATATCCCGAGTATTGCTTCCGCACTTCTCCAACATACACATCGCCTTGATAGCGAACTACGAGCAGCACAGTGCCGTGCTGAATGTCCAAGAGATACTCGAAAATTGGATCTACGAGTCTGAGATAGGGTCCTCTGCCTTCTTTTACAGGATACCAGTATACATTGATTGGGCTGGCGCCGCCACCGTCATCGGGCATCAACATCTCTCTGCTTTTGATACCCTTGATCTCTATACACACTTTCCGATCCCACTCAGAGACTAAGATCTTATTCAGCCTGGCCATGTAAACGACCGAACCAGAACCATCTGGCAGCGGAATCGTGCACCGCCTCCAGGTGATGAAGTCAGAAACCACCCATCCCGCGAAGAGTACGAGCAAAGCAACGGAAACCATGCACCCACAGAAGCAGCACTGACGCCGGCGCGTGCTCTGGTTCTGTGATTGGGTTATTGACATGCCCATCCTCCATTGATGAACTGCATATGAGAGCTCAAGCTGTCTACCTCTTGTTCCAGCCACCGATAAGAGTAGCTGAGGGGTGATGTGTGCAAAATGTGTGCAGCAGCCTCACCTGATGGTTAGGCGGGGCTAATTTTGATCTCAAAAAGTGCACAAAAAATGGCGGAGAGGCCGGGATTCGAACCCGGGGCCCGGTTTATCACCGAGCAATCACTTAGCAGGCGATCGCTTTCGACCACTCAGCCACCTCTCCGCGCAAACATATTCTACCATGTCGGAATCAAATTGGGCAAGGCTGAACTTCATCAGGCTGAACTTCATCACTCCTCCCTGTTTAGTTTCGCAACTCCGACGATGTTAATTATTGATTACCAGTAGCAGCTGTTCAGTGAAACTGAGAGAACAATACCACTGTCTTACTCATATCCTATCGCAAAACCCTCATTTACAACAGCGCGTCTTGTGGGGGAGACAGCATAAGTCACCGCTAGAATATTTATCACCAACTGATAGGCGTGTACATTTATCTACTGTAGAGCCTGACATTAGCTGCCAGCCAACCACTCGGAAATCTGTAGGATATTAATCGGCAGTTACGGGCTTCGGCTTTGATAATTCAGCCAATCTCAATCCATCAGGATTCTTGGGATTCAAATTCAGTAACTGGTCCAGAACCTTTGCTGCGTTTGGCTCCTCGCCTGAAACATGCAAGGCAAGTGCGTACGCAGCCAACACATGCTGCTGATCTGAAAATCGCGCAGCAGCCTTCTCAAGAATCGGCAATGCCACATTGGGCAGTCCAATCTCAACCAGAGACTTCCCAAGAGTAGCCGTAGACATCCAATCATCTTCGGGCTTGTCGAAGCTGTCAAAACAACTGAGGATAAGTAGAAGCGAGGACGCTTCAGCATAGGCATACCCCACAGCATAGCTGCTCAGTGGACCAGTAAACACTTTGTACTGCTCAAGATGACCTGCCTCGTTTGGCAAACTGACTGGAGTCTGCGGATCGGAAATGTCCTGAGACTCGTTGCGTGCATCAGAAAGCGCCTGTGCAAAGAATTTGGCAGATGCATCACGTTGTCCGTTCTTCAGAAGAAGCCGACCATATAAGTAGTTCGGGTAGAATCCTCTAACCTTGTTTTGGCGCTGTTCAAACGCCTTACCATAGAGAGTAACGGCCTTGGCTTCGTCACCACGCCCCTGATAGTAGTTGGCCAGCGCCAATAAAGCATCAGGACCAACATTCTTGTCAGCAGCAATAGATTCAAGATATGCCACGGCTTCTTGATCCTTGCCCACGACAAACAGAGCAGATGCGGCATCAATCTTGTCTTGAGGCTTGGTAGCCTGGGGCATTGGCCGGATAGCATCCAGTGATTTCTGGAAGCCTGCTTTATCGTTGACGCTGTAGCCCTGTTTGATAGCCGAATTCAGGCTAGCATATGCTTTGAAATCTCCACTGTTCTTTGCAATCAGAGCTGCTGACTTGTATATCGTGAGTCGCGTATCGGCATCCAGATACTTCTCAATACTTGCGAATGGCTTCCACGCATCTTGATATTTGCCCTGGATGAAATCGCTCTCGGCCTTGTCCCATACGTTTGGTTTATCATTCTTTGGAAACACAGCCAATATGGACTCGTAAAGGGCTTTGAAATCAGCATCCGATAGTTGAAGTGATCTATCGTTCAGTTTGCTGAGCGCCGCGGCGACTTCTGATTGCTTCGCGGTGTCTACACCAACTGCTATAAGCTTGACCTGGCCGAGATGATACATCTGAGGCGTCGTCTTCCACTCGTCGTGCCGTACGAGACTCTCGAAATTGTTGCATTTCAGCCCGTACAGACCCGGATCCAAATTTCGTTTCTTGTCGCGGAAGACGCCTAGTTCGGTATACAACATGGGCAGTTCGCCAGACAAGGTAGTAACGCGACCCTCGGTATTACCTTTAAGGCGCAAGCGCGTCCATCCGATACTGCACACTACGCCGATTGTTTCCTGAGGTTTTATAGGTAAATCCTTGCACGTCATCTTGATGCCCACCTTTTCACCAGGAGCAGGCGTTACATTTGAAAGCTCAATGCTCTCGATCTCTCCGAGGCCATTCGATAGGTCGCTGAATGATTGGTATTTCACGGTATTCGGCGCTAATTCGACGGGACAGAGCCAGGCGGTGAAATTATCGCCCTCAGCAGTAAAAACAAGAACGGGACCCTCGAATGGCTTAAAGCCTTCTCTTTGCACGCGCAAGTTCAGTTGGGTGACATTTATAAATTTCTCCACTTTCTTCGCCCCACCGAATAAAGCGGACATGATCGACAAATCCAGCAGGCGTTCGACAGCGAAACTGGTTTTGACTGATCCAATTGGTGCCTTGATCTGATAAAAACCTTCTCTTGCTGTTGTAGCTGTTGTTCCCTTTATCGGCTCAACATCAGATGGTAGCAGGAGCTCGACCTGTGCACCATCGATGTATTCGCCAGTTTCGGCATCTACCACGAACCCGCACGCATCTCCAATGCCTCCAAGTTTCGTTAGCTTCGGCTGGTCTGCAATGACTATCCCAGTAAGCAAGAGCAAACAGGCGACGACAAGTGTTGCCGTGACCGCAATCACGCGTATCGTGTGCAAGCGAACACAGTGATAAACCATTAGGTAATCCTCCTCTCGACAATGGCTCAAATAGACGCCCCTTTGTGCAGACGTGTCCATTGTAGGTGTTTGAAAGGATGCTCAGGTGAGTTGGTGCGTGGACAGAAACAATGTGGAAACTGGACTGGTTATAGTCTGCTTAAGATGGCCAAATAGGACGCCAACTCCTATTCTCTCGGCATCCCGCCGACGGCAAGCCAAGCGAGGTCGCGCAGCCACCCAGTCAAAACTTCCAAGTTGCACAATGTTCACACATGCCCTGGCAGTACTGCTCCAGACACGCGATCATCCAACCGTCTGCACTACACGGAGAAGCAAAAGCCCGGGGGTTTAGGCTGCAAACCTACCCATCAAGCATTCTGTTATCCATAAAGCAATATAGCCCATATCGCAATATAAAGTCAACCTCTGTTCGCAGTTCGACGGCTGAACCCATCAATCACGATTTAAGTTTTCTCAAATCCAATTCCGAACAAAGCGGGACTTATGGCCCAACGACTAGGCCATCATATCCGTCAAACGCCCGCCTGATTGCATCCAGCCCCGGATCACCGGATACCAGTAGAGCAGTCGCCAGAGCATCGGTATGAGTTGCATCCGGTCCCCATATCGCCGCCAGGGCGGCCGTGCGGGCCGGTTGACCGGTGCGAGGGTCGATAACGTGGCCATAATCGCGGCTGTCGCTGATCAAATATCTGCCGTGCGGAGCAGATACCGAGAGCGAGTTATCCTGCAACTCCACCGTGTGCAAACAATTATCCTGCGTTGACGGATCGCGAATACCAATGCTCCACGGATGACCATTGGGTCTGACACCGATGGCATAAATAGTGCTCGTCCCACCGTGAATAAGCGCGCTCTTTACGCCACTTTCACGCAGGCTTTCTACGGCTCGGTCGATGGCATATCCCTTCCCAATCGCGCCCAAATCGATCTGCACTCCCTGATGATCAAAGCTGATCGTGGAGTGCATTTTATCAAAGAAGATCAACTCAGCGCCCACCTGCTCGCGAGCCTCCCGCACTTCATCGTCAGTCGGAACACGTCCATCTTGCGCAGTCATTTTCCACAAATCCATCAGCGCAGCGACGGTGATGTCAAAGGCTCCGGATGTCGCGCGCGTGATCTCAACTGCCAGTTGCAGCAGGCAAAACAGGCGCGCATCCACCTTGACAGGCTCGTGGGCGGCAAGAGCATTGATGCGGCCGATATCGCTGTCCGTTCGATACCTGCTGAGCTGCTTTTCGAGGGCGGCGATCTCTGCCAGAGCGTCCTCGCCGGCGGCACGGAGCCGCGATGGCTCAGCTCCATACAACACTACCTCAAATCGGGTAGCCATCGCGTCAAGATAAAGAGTGGTCGGCTCAGAGGCAGTCAATAATATATAATCCGGGTCGGGAAATGCGCTCCCGACCCAATCACTAACAAGACGAGCAATCGTCGGATATGGTCAAGCTATCCGTTATATTCTGATGTCGACTATCGCGCTGACCCCAACGCCGAAAATTCTTTTGATGTTGCTGGTAGTTTTGGATCCTACCGGAATCAGGGCCTTGACACGAATGCTCTTGCCGAATATCGCATTACCTTAGACCTGCACCACGGCTTTGCACTATTCGACGTTCTCCTTTGCTCCAATTACCTGAACCGCGCCGATATACGATCCGCTGCCGATACTGATAATCGGCACAACCGCAGTGGCTTCCTCGCTGCCCAGATCCTTGTTTGCCGTCATTTTGTTGATGAAGTCATTGATCTGCGGGCCGAACTTGTCCACGACCACAGCAACGCCGCCAACCTTAATCAAATCGCCAAACAAAGCTGCGTGAGTGGCTGCAATCGTAGTCGCCATTGCCACCACTACGCAAACTGCAATTAAAGCTAGTTTTATCCTTGGATTCATAGCCATTCCCCTTTCTAATCCGCCATTAACGGCGCATCATACCGCGCCATAATAGATTAAGACGCAGGCACAACCTGCTCCTTCACTGTCTACCCTTCCACATCGAGATGGAACCTTCCTTGTTTATAATACGTAACAATTGTAGCACATGCACAAACAAGCCTCCTCCGAGTCTAGGGGAGCACAAGACCTCCTTGGGCAGACCCCGTGAATTTACGGTATTCGCGGGGTTTGCGACTGTGTGATGACCTTGACGATGCCACAGGCGCAATGGTATAATTATGTAACGACACACACAGCCGTAGGCCACCAAATTGAGCTTCCTATCAGCCGTGCAGAGAGACCTCCAAAGCGCCGGGTGGACGACAGTAATCGCCACTGTAGCCGACGTTGCCCTGGTCACACTTGCCGTCTATTGGGTTATTATGCTGTCCAAACGCAGGCCGGCATGGCAGATTCTATGGGGATTGCTGGTGTTTCTGGGCCTGGTTTACCTCACCGAGCGAACGCAGCTTCACACAATAAACTTCCTGCTGAGATCATTTTTGTATGTCCTGCCGGTAGCGGTGGTTATACTCTTTCAGCCGGAACTGCGTCAAATGTTGGAGAATATGGGCAGTGTGGCGGGTTGGGGACGCGGGCTGGCAATGGTGCCGACGGAACAGGTCACCTCGCTCATCCACATTGTATCCCACGCAGCGGCCAACATGTCCGAAAGAAGAATCGGAGCGCTGATCGTAATAGAGCGGGAAAGTCCGCTTGATGCCATCGCTGCCACGGGAACCCGGCTGAACGCAACGATAAGCGAGGAGCTAATTGGCTCGATATTCTACCCGGGAGGGCCGCTGCACGACGGCGCAGTAATTATTCGCGGCAACAGGGTAGTCTCTGCCGGGTGCACTCTGCCGCTCAGTGAAAGCGCGCACGTCGGCACTATGGTGCATACGCGACACAAAGCCGCCCTGGGAGTGGCCGAGGAGAGCGACGCCGCTGTGGTGGTGGTCTCAGAGGAGACAGGCACGATCTCACTTGCGCTGGAAGGCAAACTGCATCGCGGATTGGATCAGGAATCACTGATGCAGTGGTTGAAGCTGATATGCGGCACGCACGATGACTCCGCTTCGAAGGTGAAATTTGCACGGACTGTCGATGATACTCTCAGAAAGGCCGGGTTGAGACGCCGATGATCCGGCATAACTGGAAATATAAACTACTGGCGCTTTTGGTAGCTCTGATTCTATGGACTTACGTCAATTCGGAGCGCAACCCGCAATCGCGTCAGACCTTCAGAGTGCCGGTGGATGTAATAGAGGTCAAAAAAGGGCACGTGGCGCAGCTTGGCGTCACCAAAGTTGCCGTAACGGTGGTTGGCCTCAAGACCGCCGTCGAGGCTGTGGCAAAAGAGGATATAGAAGCTTTTGTAAACGTGCGCTCTATGCCTCAGGATAAAAGCGTCTCCGAGGCTCAAATCCCCGTTCAGGTGCGCTTGCCCCGCGCGATAGCCGCTGATCTCGAAGTAACCGCAAACCCGCGCACATTGCAGGTGCGCGTAGAAGCTCTGGGAGAAAAACAAATACCGGTGACGGTCGGTTTCTTTGCCGAACCGCCTCCGGGATACTCCTACGGCACTCCCATACTCTCCCCTGCTGCCGTGGTTGCCTCCGGACTAGTGACCCAACTCTCAAAAATCAACTCCGCTTCCATTACCATATCGAGCGATTTGGCAAGTTCGCCCAATGGCGACTACTGCGAGGTATCGGCTCTCGATAAAGAGGGAAATTCGGTCAGCGGAGTAAGCGTGCGGCCGGAGAAAATACGTGTCAAGCTGGGGATGGTCGAGATGCCGGCGACTAAGACCGTTATCGTCAGCCCAATATTCAGCGGCCAGCCGAAATATCCCGCCAGGGTTCAAAAATATACCGTCGTACCATCGTCGGTGACTTTGGAGGGCAAACCGAGCAGGCTTTCGAGCATAAGCGCAATAGCGACGGACGCGATTTCACTGGAAGGGGCCGAGGCTACCATTGTTCGCGACATTTCCCTTGAAGTCCCATCCGGGACCAGGCCGACCGGATCAAGAACGGTCAGGGTCACCGTCCACATTGCCGCGCCGCATCAGCCGGCGGAGTAGTAAGTGGCGTGTCGGAGCATCCTTCCTGTATTTCATGCTGTTAACAGGGTAGTATTGGCTACGGTATATGCACATAAGCACTGAGTTTCGGCGCCAGCATCGGCACGCGCGACCTGTATTTCTTATATTCATCCCCAAATCGTATCAAAAGGCCGGCCTCTTCTGACTTGGCTACAAATAACCACACCACCCCGATAGCCGGCACTATGATAAACGCGGTCAGCGAGCCGCGCAGACACGCGATCCCGATCAACATAGACAGCAGTCCCAGCATCATCGGGTTGCGTGTGAAGGCATAAGGCCCGGTGGTGACCAGCGTCTGTGTGGGCTGAATCGCTCTGCCAAATAACTCCAGCGGAAGCCCGCGGCCAACAAAAAGCAGATATGCCCAGGCCCACAACACCCAGAATATGCCGAAGCCAATCCCCGCCGCTCCTGCAATAGCGGACCAGGGCGCGCCAAAGAGTCGGGACAGATTGAATGCCCTGTCCAACTCTGCAGTCACCAGCCAGAACGCGGCAGGAGCCACAAGGCCGACCAATATCACGCTTATGGCGGCTCCCACTACCCTTTTGTGAATCTGAATATCGTTTTCCATCTAACCGCTCCATATATCTATTACCCCTCGATTATGAGCTTAAATCATATCAATTGAAAGCATACGCAGTCGATCAAAAATCGCAATGCGTGACATTGTAAGTGTGTGGTGCTACACTATCTTTATCGCCAGGGTTACCGTCCTGGCGTCTCTTATTATTTTGTTTATTCTGTGAGATGCGGCTGTTTTTTGCGGCGTGTCCGGCGGATTAAACTCAGCTACATTTTTGACCGGGGGATCTTTTGTTTTCTATTATCAGAAGAATGCTTTTTGGCAGACCGTTGGCCAGCGCGCGACAATCGCAGGAGCGGCTGAGCAACTTTCTCGCATTGCCTGTGTTTTCTTCCGACGCCGTGTCATCGGTAGCTTATGGGCCGGAGGAGATGCTGCTGGCGCTCATGGTTGCCGGCGCGATTGCGTGGACTGTGTCGCTGTATGTGGGCGGCGCGATTGCTTTGTTGATCGTGATAGTGACGATCTCCTACCGCCAGACTATTTTTGCTTATCCGCAGGGCGGGGGCAGCTATACGGTCGCTACAGAGAACCTCGGAAGAAACTATGGGCTGGTTGCCGCTGCTGCTTTGCTTACTGATTATGTTCTTACCGTGGCGGTCAGCATCGCCTCCGGAGTATTTGCTTTTATATCGGCTTACCCGCAGTGGGCAGAATACCGAACGGAGATATGCGTTGTCTGCATTTTTATTGTTGCCCTGGCAAATTTGAGGGGACTTCGTGACTCCGGAGCCTTGTTTGTAGGGCCGATGTATTTGTTCACGGGCAGCCTCTTTGTGATGTGCGCAGTGGGCATATATAAGGTTGTGACCGGGGCTCCTCTCAATTACGTTAACCCTCCGACCGAGCAAATTCCGATCGCTCATTCGCTGGGGATGCTTCTAATCCTGCGCGCATTCTCAAACGGGTGTTCTGCAATGACCGGCATAGAATCGGTGGCGGTCGGAGTGCCGGCGTTCAAGCCGCCGGAGTCGAGGAACGCGGCCGCGGTAATGAGCATGATGGCGGTCATATTGATCAGCCTGGTTTTGGGAATTACATTTCTTGCACGCACCTACAGGGTCTTTCCATCTGCCGACGAGACCGTGATTTCACAGATGGCCAGAAGTATCCTCGGACGGGGAACGTTTTATCTTGTTATTCAGATATCCACGTTTCTCGTGCTGGTATTGGCGGCCAACACCGCATTTCAGGGCTTCCCAAGGCTTGCATCCATGCTGGCGCGAGATCGATATGCCCCTCGGCAGCTTACAAACATAGGGGACAAACTGGTTTTTTCTAACGGCATAGTATTGCTGGCGGCGGTGGCGGCAGGGCTTTTGATTAAGTTTCACGGAGACGTGCACTCGTTGATCCCGCTGTATGCGATTGGCGTATTCATATCCTTTACGCTGTCGCAGACGGGGATGGGTTTCAGACAGCTTCGTATGAAACACAAGGGCTGGCAACTGCATTCCGGAATCAGCTTCGCGGGCGCGACCATAACCTGCCTGGTCGCCATAGTAATAGGAGTAACCAAGTTTGTGGAGGGCGCATATATTGCATTGGCGCTGATTGCGGTCCTCATCTACGTGTTCCACAAGATTCATCAGCACTATGTCACCCTTGGCAATCAACTGCGATTGACGCCGGAGACATTCGAAGAACCACAGGAAGTGCGATCTACGGCGATTGTGTTGACTTCCAGCATACATAAGGGCATACTCCCGGCGTTGGAATACGCGCGCACGCTGTCTCACGACTGCCGTGCGTTGTTCATTGAAATAGACCCGATAGAAACGGCGATGATACGAGAGCGGTGGGATAAATACGGGCTGGGCGTGCCGCTGGTGATACTGGAATCTCCCTACAGGTCAATGATCGGGCCTATTTTGGCATACCTCAGGGAGGTTAAAAAAGAGAGGCCCAACCACGTGGTGACGGTGGTGCTGCCGGAGTTCGTGCCCAGAAAATGGTGGCATAAACTGCTGCACAATCAGTCCGGCCTGTTCCTGAAGATAGCCCTGATGATGCAGCACGACATAGTGTTCACCAATGTTCGTTACTATATAGAGAGATAAAATGATAATCGAGGCTCGCGACGATACAATAACCCTGCGCGGGGAGGTGAAATCCAATTTATGGCCGGCGATCCAGGCGGCGGCGGCCCTGCTGTTGGAAAATCATCCCACCGGCATAATACTTGACGGATCAACCATAACAAAGATAACTCCCGAAGGCGCGGAGACGTTTTCAGACGCATTTGCGTTCATTGCCGCGCATAATGCCCGGATTATGATGGTCGGCCTTACCGCCGAGGAGTTGGAAATCGGAAAAACCGTTCCCGGAGTGAGGTCACAACTGCCGATAGCGGCCACCATCGAAGAAGCGAGATATTCGCTGCAGCTTGGCGAGGCGACGCCGCACAGGGGCAAGGCGCAGACCGCCGGAGTGGTTCCCATGCTAGGCCACTGGAA
This sequence comes from Armatimonadota bacterium, assembly GCA_012522575.1. Lineage (GTDB taxonomy): Bacteria > Armatimonadota > UBA5829 > UBA5829 > UBA5829 > DTKD01. Next base: position 19,563 of record JAAYKE010000071.1, read on the forward strand.
AAGAGCGGTCTATCTTGCCGACAAGCTCGCAATCGGGCTTAATTGTGAGATTCACCTGGTGGACCTTATAAAAGTTCCTCGGACATTGCCTCTCGGCAGCCCGCTGCCTGAGCGGGAGGAGGATGGACAGGCGCGGTTGAAAGAGGGGCAGGGACTGGTGCGCCAAACAGGTCTGACTAGCTTTACGCACGTCCAGCGCATTCGGTCAGGGGCTGAATTGGGCGAGTTTGCCGGGCGGCTCAATGCGGACTTTACGTTGATAAGCATCGATCACTGCCGGGACGATGGACTCAGAATGGAGCAGTCTGAGGCTCTGGCGCTGCTCGAGGAGGCTCCCCTTGAGGTATCTATTATAAAAGGGTCCCCCGCGAATCCCGTTCAACCCCCTGTCAACGTTGTTGTTCCTGCTACGGGAGCGTGGAATCATGCGGTGCGCCACGCCTGCAAGCTTGTCGATGGAGAGCCGAACGCGCGGGTCACTCTGGTGTCTGTGATCGCGATTCCTCGCAGCCAGCCTCTGGATACCCCTAAGCCCGATGCGGATGCGGCGGTGGCGGATTATGCGAAAGAGGCGGTTCGAATTGGCAAAAGGTATGGAGTTGTTATAAACTCCGTTCTGGAAAGGGTTCGGGACCCCGTGCTGGGATTTCTGAAAATCGTAGAAGAAGGCAAGTTCGATCTGGCTGTTGTGGGACTGAAACGAGAGACCCGCGGGGATTATCACATCTCCCATTCGATGGCCCTTATGCTTATCAACAAACTGCCCTGCGAGGTAATGTCTATCAGACAGGCGCGGTAAATCATAATTCACACTGGAGCGAAAGTGCAGGACAGAAATATCGACAAATCACGCATAAACGACGAGTATGAAGCTTTGGTCGAAACGGTTGCGCGTCTTCGTGCGCCCGATGGATGCCCGTGGGATCGCCAGCAGACGCATGCCTCTCTCAAAAAACACGCGGTAGAGGAGACCTACGAGGTGCTCGAAGCGATTGACTCCGGCGATCCGGCGCGCCTTCAAGACGAACTCGGAGATATGCTGCTTCAAGTGCTGCTGCACGCTGAAATTGCAAGGGATGCCGGTCAATTTGATATAGCCGACGTCTGCCGCACAATACGCAACAAACTGCACAGAAGACATCCCCATGTATTTGCCGATGTGCAGGTAGACGGGGTCGACGATGTTTTGCACAACTGGGATCAGATTAAGCGCGCAGAACCGGAAAATCAGGATCGCAAATCAGCGCTCGATGGCGTCCCGAGAAACCTGCCCGCGCTTATGAGAGCGGCCAAACTAAGCAAAAAGGCTGCCCAGACCGGCTTTGACTGGCCGGAAGTCTCCGCGATATTTGATAAACTGCGCGAGGAAACCATCGAGCTTGAACAGGCCATAGAGGATGCGGATAAGGATCAGGTGCGCTTTGAGATAGGGGATTTGTTGTTCACGATAGTAAACATCGCCAGACATCAGGACATAGACCCGGAGGACGCGCTTCGCGAAATGCTGGACAGGTTCGCGTTCAGGTTCGGGCGCATAGAACAACATGCGGCGGATTCAGGCAAAAATATATCCGATATGACTCTATCCGAAATGGACGCCATCTGGGACAAGGCGAAAGATAGTCAATAGGCCGCGTTTCGAGCCAAACCTGCGCCGCAGCTTGCGCGGGAATTTGATTTGTGCGCAATGACACAATATAGCTTGACTGTCGTAACGTCCGGTGTTACCATAAGATTGTGTGATACGTGAGAATGAAGTGTTCGGCAAGTTGTCGGGCAGTAATACATGGAGAGCACGTTGAATCCTGATCCCAAAGAAACTACCTCCTCAATAAGCTCTATGAGCGCGTCGGTTGACTCCAACTTCAAACAAGAAATCCAGGCTATATGCGGTGAAAATGTGTTGAGCTGCTATCAATGCGGCGAATGCACCGCGGGCTGTCCGGTGGCTTTCAGTATGGATATCGCGCCTAACCAGGTCATTCGTATGGCGCAGTCCGGTTTGAAGGACGAAGTTTTGACAAGCTCCTCGATATGGTTGTGCGCCGGCTGTGAGACCTGCGCCACCCGTTGCCCTCGTGGAGTTGCTTTATCCAAAATTATGGATGCGTGCAGGCAGATTTCAGTTGCCCAGGACAAAGTCACTCCGGAGCAGAAAAATGTGCTCAAAATGCACGAGGAAATGCTGCGGCAGATTAAAACATTTGGCCGGGTTCACGAGATCAGCATGATCGCAGCGTTCAAGATGCGCACCGGCAGGTTCTTCGACGATGTAATCTCCGGCATAAATATGTTTTTCAAGGGCAAACTGGGCCTGATTCCGGGGATTATCAAGGGCCGCAAGGAAGTTAAAGGGCTGTTTAGGAAGTAGGGCTTGTTATCGTCATTTGGGGTTTATAGGTGGCAACAAAAAAGCAGTTCTATGTGTATCTGTTGGCTAACAAATCCAGAACGCTTTATGTAGGCGTCACGAGCAATTTGACGAAACGTCTTTACGAACACAAAAACAAGTTAATGCCCGGTTTTACCAGCAAATACTGTATAAATAGGCTAGTGTATTTTGAGGTGTGTGATTGGGCAGCAACTGCCATAGCTCGCGAAAAACAGATTAAGTCTTGGTCACGAGCAAAAAAGGTAGCTTTGATTGAGGAAAATAATCGTGTTTGGGCAGACCTCAGTGAGTATTGGTCGGAAAAAGCAGATTTCTCATTTCATTCGAAATGACGTTTTTGTTTGCTTTGAGGTCTATTAGGAGCTTGCTTATTGTCGATACGCGCTCACTTTTTGTCATTTCGAGCGTAGCGAGAAATCTGCTTTTGCGGCGTACAGCATTTTATATTGCTATTGACAACATATTACTAAGGACTGGCAAATGAACTACGCATATTTCCCGGGCTGCAGCCTGGAGTCTACGGCTAAGGAGTTTCATCACTCCACTACTTTGGTAGCGAGTGCGCTGGGCATCGAGCTGCAGGAGATTCCGGACTGGAACTGCTGCGGGGCGACATCCGCGCATAATCTCGACCACGACCTGAGCATCTCCCTGCCGGCGCGTAATCTTGGGATCGCGGAGAGGATGAAGATGGATGTGGTGGCTCCGTGTGCGGCGTGTTACAATCGCATGCGTTCTGCCGAGGTCGAGCTTAAATCCAACGCGACTCTGCGCGATGATATCAACTCTAAACTGGAGAAAAAATTCACCGGCCAGGTGACGGTGCTCTCCGCGCTGGAGGTGTTCACGCAGCCGGATGTGCTCCAAAAAGTGTCCGAAAACATACGCAAGCCGCTCAGCGGGCTAAAACCTGCGTGTTATTATGGTTGCCTGCTGGTTCGTCCGCCAAAAGTGATGGGATTTGACGACGCCGAGGAACCGATGAGCATGGATAAGGCTATGCAGACGGTTGGAGCGGAGCCGGTCGACTGGTTTTTTAAGAACGAATGCTGCGGGGCCAGCTTCGGCATATCCAAAAGCAGCATAGTTGCGGAATTGACCGGTAAGATCATATCCAACGCGAAGCAGCACGGCGCGAACTGCATAGTGACTGCCTGTCCGCTTTGTATGACCAACCTCGAAATGAGGCAGGCGGCGGCGGGCAAATTGCGCGGAGAAAATTTGACTATGCCGATTTTCTTCTTCACCGAACTGCTCGGTTTGGCGATGGAGGCTCCGGGCATAAAGAAGTGCTTTGCATCTCATCTGGTCGATGTGAACCCGGCGCTGGATCTAATAGGCAGGGAGCCTGTCGAAGTAGAGAGCTGAGATGCTGAATGGGATAAAACCTGAGAAAGCTATTCGAGCTTTTGAGAAAGCAGGGGGCGTAGTGAGGAAACGAGGTTCAGGAAGTCACGTAGTGATTAAAATGCCCAACGGGCAACTGATCTCGATTCCCGATCACGGCGAAATAAAGTCGGGGTTGCTTCAGGCAGCGATTAGAAAAGCCGGTCTGACAACGGATGAATTTCTGAGTTTTCTCAGGAGCTAGCAATGAACTACACTATTTTGGTACATCCTGCTGAAGAAGGTGGCTACTGGACGGAGGTTCCCGGTTTGCCAGGCTGCTATTCGCAAGGGGAAACCGTTGAGCAAGCAATAGAATATACGCGAGACGCAATAGAACTGATGCTGGAATGCCTGCGAGAAGATGGCGTGGAAGCAAAAGGGGACGATGGGCTGCTTATCGTAAGCGTTAATGTAGTGGCTTGAGAGCCTGAGTTTGACAGACAATACTGATAACTCCGGCGACAGTGTGTTGGAGGTACGGCCGTGAAATACACAGTGGTACTTGAACGTGAAGAAGATGGCGGTTACCATGCTTTTGCCCCGGCCTTGCAGGGGTGCCATAGCCAAGGGGATACTCTGGATGAGGTGAAAGCAAATATTCGAGAGGCGATTGAGCTATATTTGGAGAGCTTGAAAGCTGCCGGCGAGCCTTATCCTGATGATAACGTTCAAATATTGCCGGTTGAGGTAGCTGCGTGAGTCCGCGAATTCCGCGCGTGACCAGTGCTCAAGTCGAAACTGTCGCAAGAAGAGCAGGATTTCGACTCGATCGAACAAAAGGGGGACACGTCATCTATTTCCGCGATGCGGATAAGCGTCGTGTTGTAATCCCGGTACATAAAGGAAAAACCTTGAAACCGAAAACATTTGCAGGAATTGTTCGGGACATGGGCATTACGGTTGATGAGTTTAGATCGCTGCTTAAGTAGTGTGAGAAACAATCCAGGCACTCTGCGCAATGGTGGCCGGGTGCTGCAATACTGATAACTAAGAAACAGAGAACTAACTATGCGAATTGGTGTTTTTGTTTGCTGGTGCGGGTCGAATATCGCTAAGACGGTCGATGTGGAGGCTGTTGCGGAAGCCGCAAGGAGCTTCCCGGGGGTCGTCTATGCGACGGACTACAAGTATATGTGCTCGGAACCGGGGCAGAATATGGTCGCGGAAGCTATTAAGGAGCACAACCTCGACCGCGTCGTTATCGCGTCGTGTTCGCCGAGGCTGCATGAGCCTACATTCCAGCGCTGCATCGGCGCGGCTGGACTGAACCCATATATGGTCGAGATGGCCAACATACGCGAGCAGTGCGCGTGGGTGCATGAGCGCACACCTGAGACCACCGAGAAAGCGATAGAGCTGACTCGAATGGCGGTGGCAAAGGTCGCTAAAAATGTGCCGCTGTTCCAAAACGATATCGGCATCACCAAACGCGCATTGGTGATCGGCGGCGGCGTGGCGGGCATTCAGGCCGCTCTCGATATCGCCGACGCAGGCCATCCCGTGGTGCTGGTGGAGCGAACTCCATCCATCGGCGGAAGAATGGCTCAGTATGACAAAACATTCCCTACTCTGGACTGCGCTGCGTGTATTCTTACGCCCAAAATGGTCGACTGCGCCAGCCACCCGCTTATCGATATATGGGCTTACTCAGAGGTCGAAGAGGTCAACGGGTTCGTCGGCAACTTCGATGTCAAGATACGAAAAAAAGCCACCTGCGTCGATCCGAAGCTCTGCACGGGCTGCGGGCTGTGTTTGGAGAAGTGCATAGTCAAGAACGTGCCGAGCGAGTTTGACGAGGGCATGGGTCTGCGCCGGGCGATCTATCGTCCATTCCCGCAGGCGGTTCCGAATAAGCCCGTCATCGATCGCGAACACTGCCGGATATTCAACGGCGGCAAGTGCGGAGTCTGTCAGAAGGTATGTCCCACCGGTGCGATCAACTACGAGACCGTAGATGAAGTCGTCGAGGAGAAGTTCGGGGCGATAGTCGTCGCAACCGGCTTTGAGCTTTGGGATCACTCTGCGATGGGCAACTACGGCTATGGAAAATATCCGGATGTGATCTCTGCGATACAGTTCGAGCGCATTATGAACGCATCCGGGCCGACCGATGGACATATAACTCGACCATCCGACGGCAAGGTTCCAAAGTCGATCGCGTTTATTTCCTGCGTGGGCAGCCGAGATGAGGAGCACGGACACGCCTATTGCTCCAAGGTCTGCTGTATGTATAATGCAAAACAGGCTCTGCTGGTTAAAGATAAACTCCACGATGTTGAAACCCATGTTTTTTATATGGATATCAGGGCCAACGGCAAAGGCTACGAGGAGTTCGTCAAGCGCACCATTGAAGAGTATGGCGCAAATTATATCCGCGGTCGTGTGAGTAAGATTTACCCGGACGGGGATCAGTTGGTTGTCAAGGGCGCGGATACTCTGCTCGGCAGGCAGGTTGAAGTGCGCGTCGATCTGGTGGTGCTGGCCACGGCAATGCAGCCGCAGCGCGACGCCAAGGACCTCGCTCGAAAGCTCGGCATATCCACCGATGAATACAACTGGTTCAGCGAGGCGCACCCTAAGCTCAAGCCGGTCGAGGTGCTCACGGATGGGGTCTACCTTGCCGGAGCCTGTCAGTATCCCAAGGATATCCCCGATACCGTCGCTCAGGCGTCAGGGGCGGCTTCCAAGGCAATTGGGCTGTTCAGCAAGGATCATATCAAGAGCGAGCCTATGATAGCCAGCATCTACGAGGACACCTGCATCGGATGCGGCTTGTGCGTGGATGTATGTCCGTTCACTGCGATTGAGCTTGTCGAAGTAGTCGATAAAGAGCGCTCCACCCGCGATAATCAGGTCATGAAGACCGTCGCGAGGGTAAACGAGGGAATCTGCAAGGGCTGCGGAACCTGCTCGGCCGCGTGCCGATCGCTGTCGGCCAGGCTGCGTGGATTTGAAGGTTCAGGAATTCTGGCGCAGATCGATGCGCTGGCTGATATGGTGAAGGCGAAAAAGTAGTATTGTCCAGCAAACGACGCCTGCCGGGCGTATGGGAGACAACTTTGACCAACAGAACGAGGATATTGGCGGCGACGATTGCGCTGGTAGCACTGGCGATGCCGGCGATGGCAGCTTCAGATATTGTCCCCGCTGCCGCCGGCAATAAATGGACCTACGATTGCTACAAGTCTCTGATCGGGGCTATCATGTATCAGGGCAGGGTGATGACCTCCCTCAACGATATCAGCTTTGGCTCATCGGTCTATGAGGTTATTTCGTTGGATGAAAAGGCGAACCCGCCGACTTTCGAATATCGTGAATCCATAAACACGACCTCGTCGACCGGAGGAATGGGCAGTCAAAGCGTTATAGATATAAAATTTGCAAACACGCAACGTGGCCAGGAGATCGTCTCCACCCGCCGCAGTTCCCCGACGTCCGATGACAGCGAACTGCAGGAATATGACCCGGCTCTGTTATACTATTTGCGTGATGTTGCGCCGGGCAAACAGTGGGCTGTAGGCACGATGAAAGATACTGATACCGAAGTGCCGATGAACGCGAAAGCAGTCGGCAAGGAAACCGTAACAGTGCCGGCGGGAACATTCAAAGACTGCCTCAAATTGGTCTATTTCAGCGACATAATCACGGGCAGCACCGAGATATGGGGAAAAGTTTTTAAGATGACCTCCGGACGCACGCGAGGGGTTTACTGGATTGCCGACGGAGTGGGGATAGTCAAGGAACTGGAGATCGCGGAATCAATGGCGGAAACCGTCGGCCCCGACGGCAAAACGCCGATTCGGATAGAATCAGCTTCATGTGATGTCAGGGAGCTTAAACCGGGATTTGTCGTAAAGAGTGAGCGGTTGAAACCTGCCGCTGCAGACTGAGGAACTATATGTCAGAAGAAACGACCGTTTTAGCAGAAGAAAAGGATCAATCGGCAGAACCGCAAAAGTGGCAGCCGTCGATACTCGCCATATTGTGCAACTGGTGCAGCTATGCCGGGGCTGACTTGGCCGGCAGCGCGCGCATGCAATACCCGGAAACGGTGCGCATAGTGCGAGTGCCGTGTTCGGGCAGAACCGACCCGATGTTTGTGCTCAAAGGCTTTCAGAGGGGTTTCGATGGCGTAATGGTGCTGGGCTGTCATCCCGGAGACTGCCACTATGCCAAAGGCAACTACTATGCGCGCCGAAGGATCGCCCTCACTCAGGATTTGCTGAAATCCCTCGGCATCGCTCCTGAGCGGTTCCATTTTGAGTGGGTATCGGCGTCGGAGGGAAATCGTTTCGCCGCGCTCATCAATGAGTTTACCCATAAGCTCGAAGAGCTTGGCCCGTTCGATGGCGTGGCCTGAAAATAATCAATGTCGATTTTTAACTATTAACATTAGTCGCGGGAAAATATATGGCTGAAATACAAGACAAGATTCGTGAAGAGGCAAAAAAGGCGCTCGAAAGCGGCGAGGTTGGCGTGGTGATCGGGTGGGGCGCAGGGAGCGTGCCATTTAAGACGACTCCGGTGTTCATAGACAAGCCGCAAGACGCCGACAAGCTCGTATGGAACCCGGCCTGCACAAACAACCTTGCGGTATATCTGACCAGGTGGGCCAGAGACGGCAAGGTTGGGATCGTGGCCAAGCCGTGCGATATCCGCAGCATAGTCACTCTCATACGCGAAAAACAGGTCAAGCGGGAGAACGTTTTCATCATTGGGCTGGGCTGTGGCGGAGTTGTGGACACGGGGCTGATGGAGGCCGGAGACGTTCGGATGAGGGAGATCACCTCTCTGCAGTGGGATGGCGACGACCTGATGGTGACTACCGAGGCCGGCGCGGTAAAGGTTCCTGCGGCACAGGCGCTGCGCGAACAGTGCAAGGTATGTCATGATCGAAGTCCTGCCATCAGCGACGTTAGCGTCGGCGATGCGGTTGCTCCATCGGAGGATCTCAAGATCGAGATACCCGGGCTTTCGGAGGATCGACAAAAGTATTGGCAGGAGCAGTTTGCCAAATGCATACGATGCTATGCGTGCAGGCAGGTCTGTCCGGCGTGCTATTGCGAAACTTGCTTCTGCGATAGAATCGAACCTAAATGGACCGCCAAGAAGGCAACAACCGACGAAGCCTGGATGTTCCACGCAACTCGTGCGATGCATTTGGTGGGGCGATGCATCGGATGCGGGGAATGCGAGCGCGTATGCCCGGTGGGGATACCCGCCGTTGAGCTTGCAAGAGAGCTTAATGCGGTCGCTAAGGAGCGATACGACTTCGAGCCGGGCGATCCGGAAGCGGAAAAACCGCTGCTGGGCGCCTATAAAGAAAATGATGTAGACCCGGCTCATCACTCGGAGTAGATGATATATACGATTCGCATCCGATACTGAAAGGTCTGGCATGAAGGATAGAGTATTATTAAAAGATAAGACGGGCGATTTTCTCGGTTTTCTTGCGGAGAGGTTCGAGATAGTCGCTCCTGTTGAGCGGGCGGACGCACCTGCGGAATTCAAGGAATTGGCCGAATCTGATGTGCCGGCGCTTGACGGCAGCAAACCGATGATGACCCCGAAAGACTATCTGCTGCCGCGACACGAAGTGCTGGTGAAAATCGACATGGCCGGCGGAGAAACCAAAGTGGAGACTCCGCTGCCCGAAGAAAAACCCAGGGTCATGCTCTGTGCGTGGCTGGCAGATGCGCAGGCGATTCAGGTTTTGGACAGGGTGTTTTTGGACAGGAAATTCGTGGACCCCTACTACTCCTGCAGGCGTGAGAATCTCGTTTTGTTTGCGGTTATCCCGGCTGAGATGCGATGGAGTTGGTTCAGCGGGTCGGTAGATGATGTCGAGACCTGGAAATCCAGCGTGGACGGGTTGATGTATGATCTAGGGGATAGATTTTATATCGAATCGACCTCCGAAAAGGGCGCGGAACTGATCGCAAGCGCGCCCCTCAGCGAGGCAAGCGAAACGGATACCGCAGCTAAGAATAAACTCTGGGATGCGTTCAAAAACACAGGACTGCAGCCGTTCGCGGGCAAGGCGCTTTATGAGAATCTGGCCTGGGACGATCCCATCTGGGAGGAAATGGCTCAGAAGTGCATCGCCTGCGGGATGTGCAGCTTTATGTGTCCAAGCTGCAGTTGTTTCGATATTCAGGACGAAACCTGCGGCCATTGCGTCGAGAGATATCGCTGCCGGGATACCTGCCAGTTTGAGGACTTCACCCTTATGGGACACGGCCACAACCCGCGGGCAACCCAACTCCCGCGATCCCGGCAGAGACTGCTGCATAAGTTCAAATATCAGCACGAACAGTTCGGTGTTGTCGGATGCACGGGATGCGGCAGATGCGTGGAACTGTGCCCGGTAAACATAGACATCCGCGAAGCGCTGAACCGAACCTGCGTCGAGCCAATGGAGCAAAAAGCGGAGGCATAGACATATTTGCAGGCCGAACATATCACGATAGGTAGAGATAAATGATAGATTCACAGACAACAAATAACCCAATAACAACCCTCCCATATACGCCCATCCCGGCGACTCTTACCAAAATCGTAACGGAGAGTTGGGACACAAAGACATTTCACGCGGAGTTCAATGACGAAGCGCTGAAGGACAGCTTTACCTATGAGCCTGGACAGTTTCAGCAGGTATCGGTGTTCGGCGTCGGGGAGTGCACGTTCTGCCTGACATCGTCTCCCACTCGAAAGGGACACATAGAGTTTTCAGTCAAAAAAGTCGGCTCGGTCACCTCTGCGCTGCACGATATGAGCGAAGGCGATCTCGTTGGCATACGCGCGCCGCTGGGCAATTTTTTCCCATATAACGAATGGAAAGGGAAGAATCTTCTGTTTGCCGGCGGCGGAATCGGAATGGCTCCTATGCGATCCCTGCTCAACTTTTGTCTGGATAACCGGGATGACTACGGCGAGATAACCACAATCTACGGCGCACGGACTCCGGGAGACCTCTGCTTTGCTTACGAATTCGAAGAGTGGAACTCCAAAGGGAAGCTGCATCTCACCGTGGACGTCGGAGATGACGATTGGAAGGACCACGTCGGCCACGTGCCGGGATATCTCAAGGAACTTGCGCCCAGCCCGGATAATGCCATCGCCATCACCTGTGGCCCTCCTATTATGATCAAATTTATCTTGCCGGAGTTTGCCAGTCTCGGCTTCAAGCCCGAACAGATTTACACTACTCTGGAAATGAAGATGAAGTGCGGGGTCGGCAAATGCGGTCGATGCAATATAGGCTCCAAACTGGTATGCCTCGACGGCCCGGTGTTCTCTCTGGCGGAGATCGACGAACTGCCTCCGGAGTTCTAAAATCCAGCGTGTGTGATCCGGCAGGGGACGTTACACGCGGTCGATGAGGTCGTCTTCGGGTAATAGTGGCAGGAATTTATCGACTTATTTTATAATATAGAACAGTAACACACAGGAGCGCCGCAGCGGTTGCTCTTGTGGCAGGAGATTATTATGACAGAAAGTGGTATCGATCGCCGCGATTTTCTAAAGGGAGCAGCGGCGACTGTGGCTCTCCTTATGGCTGCGGACGGGTTGGGAATGTCCCAGGTTCTGGCAGCCGACGCTGATGTTAAGCCGATAGCCGGTCCCGCGGTCAAAATCGGGGTGATAGGGCTAGGGCAGTGGGGCAGAGACATAGTAACTGCTCTTTCCAAAATGCCCAGCGCCAAAGTCACCGCGATCTGTGATACGTATGAAGCATTCGTAACCAGAGCCGCTAAGACCGTGACCGACGCCAAGGCATATTCCGACTATAAGGAGCTGCTGGCCTCCCCGGATGTCGAGGCCGTGATCATTGCAACGCCCACCCATCTGCACAAGGAAATCGCGCTGGCGGCTATTGCTGCAGACAAACACGTTTATTGCGAGGCGCCGCTGGCGTCGTCCATTGAGGATGCAAAAGCTATTGCAATCGCAGGAAACGGATCTAAAAAAGTCTTCCAGACCTGACTTCAGGGACGCAAGAACCCGCTTTATGAGCACGTGTCTTCGTTCGTGAAATCCGGATGTATGGGAACTCCCGCAGAAGCGAGAGCGCAGTCCAACAGAAGGCAGAGTTGGAAAAGAATGGCTCCGTCGGCGGATAGAGAAAAGGAGATGAACTGGCGTCTCTCGAAGGATACCTCGCTTGGGCTGGTTGGAGAACTCGGAATACACAGCATCGATTTGGTGAATCAATATCTCAATGCGGTTCCGGTGGCTGTGACAGGATTCGGTTCGATAATGGCCTGGAAGGACGGACGCGATGTGCCGGATACGGTGCAGTGCGTAATGGAGTATCCCAAAGATGTCCGTCTTACTTTTTCATCGACTATCGTAAGCTCGTTTGGCGGCGAGTATACCCTTATTCAGGGCAGCGAAAGCTCTCTTATGCTCAGAGAGGATCGCGGCTGGATGATCAAAGAGGCCGATTCGCCTCTTATCGGATGGGAGCCTTACGCTCGCAAGGAGCAGATATTCGAGGAGACGGGGATATGTATGCTGGCAGATGCCAGTAAAATACTTGCAACGGGCGGGGAACCGGACAAGGATTCTCCCAAGGAGCAGACAAAGGAAGTGACAAGCGAGCCGCTGTATGTGGCTCTTGAGAGCTTTACGCGATGCATAAGAGAGGACTCTAAGCCGGCAGCCGGCGCGCTTGAGGGACTTCAGTCTGCTGTTACCGTTATCAAGGCCAATGAGGCTATTATGTCAGGCAGCAAAATTGCTTATGCGCCTGATATGTTCGAGTTGAAATAGGCAACTTATAAAGGAGCGCAAACCAAAGTGGACAACAAACAGGAAAAGACAGGGCTGAGTCGGCGCGAATTCATAAAAGCTGCCGGCATTACGGCAGCCGGTGTGATGGCAAGTTCGCTCGTGAGCGGCAGCGCTATTGGAGCTCCGGCCACAAAGACTACTATGGCATCCCCGAGAGCCGTCGGCGCTAATGACAGGCTCAATTATGCCCACATCGGCGTTGGAGGGATGGGTGGAGGCCACCTCAATTCCATCAAGGCTTTGGCCTCTGAGATGAACCTGCAGCAGGTCGCGGTGTGCGATGTTTGGTCTAAGAAAAATAACTGGGCCAAGGAAACCTCAGGCTGCGATGCCTCGCAGGTCTACACCGACTACCGAAAACTGCTCGAAAACAAGGACATCGACGTCGTTGTGATCGGCACTCCGGATCACTGGCACGCACCCATTGCCATTGCCGCAATGCAGGCCGGCAAGCACGTATATTGCGAAAAGCCGATGACCCGAACTCTCGACGAGGCATTCCTTATGCATAAGACGGCCAAAGAGACCGGCTGTCTGGTGCAGGTGGGAAGCCAGGGCTGCACAGATACGAAGTGGCACGTGGCGGGCAAGGCGGTCAAAGACGGCAAGATCGGCACCGCGCTTTGGGCGCAGGGTGGTTACTGCCGAAATAACCCGCACGGCGAATGGAACTATAACATCGACCCGGACCTGACCCCGGATAGCTGCGACTGGAAAATGTGGCTCGGCAATGCGCCGAAGATTGCATTCAGCCCGGAAAGATTCTTCCGCTGGAGAAAGTATTGGGACTATGGCAACGGAATCATCGGCGACCTGTGGCCGCACAGGCTGCATCCTCTGATGATCGCGATGAATATGGGGCCGGATCCGGCGCTGATCCAGTTCCCAAGAAGAGTCGCCTGCCTGGGAGCCAATATACTTGATACCGATGCCAATCACTCCGATCCGTCCAAGCCGTATGGCGACACGCGAGACGTTGCTGACACAACTCAGATGATTGCCGAGTTCCCCGGCGGAACTATGATCTATCTGGCCGGCGCGACCACCAATGAGCGCGGCGTCGAGGATATGATCCGCGGCAACAAAGCCACGCTGTATTTCGGCGGCGGCAAGGTCACCGTTGAGCCTCAGCGACCCTTCACCGACGAAGTCGAGCAGGAAGAACTGGCTGTAGTCGGCCCTGGTGAGGATACCAGAGAGCATCACAAAAACCTGATCCGATGCATCCGCGAGGGCGGAGTGCCGAACTGCAACATCGACCTCGGACTGGCAGTGCAAACCGTCGTCTCGATGGCTGAGATGTCATACCGGGAGAACAAGATGGCTATGTTCGATCCGGACAAAAAGAAACTGCTCAAGAGCTAATTTTTCGAGAGCATCGTAATTTGCAGCAAGCAGCCCGCATCATCGGTTGCTTGCTGTTTTTTCGTTGGGTTGAGACCAGAGTAAGGGTGGCTGCATCGAACAACGTCACGACGCAGCCACCATATAAATCTCTATTGCACCTTGTGTTGTGTCGTCAAGTTGGTTTTGAGGTCGAGCCAGACGTTATCCCAGGCGATTGAAACGCTCTTAGCCGTATTATTTATCGTGATTTTTGCATAGGGCTTCAGGTCGATTTTTTCCGATCCTGCCGCGCCGGTCAAGCCGATCGGGCTGAGGTTTTCGATCTCGATTTTGCCCGCCCGGCTTTTCGCAACGACGCTGGATTGCAAAATATTGGTCAGCAGATCCTTGCGTCCCCAAAGCATTCCATTGAACCAGGCCGCCGTCCTTCTGGCTTTGATCGCGTCCATCACTCCTTTGTTTGTGCGTTCGGTCACCAAAAGCAGGGTAACCGGCGAGGTATCCGGCGCCCTGTTTGCGTGCACATCGGAGTTGCCAAAGATTGCAAGGTTATGTTTCAAGGCAAAATCCACAGCTTCGGGATACCACCATGTGCCGTGGCTTTCCGTGGTGTTCCAGCCCTTGCCGACGACTCCATTTTTATATTCGATACCCTGAATGATTCCCTGCTCGATTCCCCAAATTACGGGTTCGCGGTAGCCGACGTGAGGGTGCGCATAGATGACTAACCCGCCCGCATCGGCGATTTTTTTCAACTCTTCCTGATAGAACGCCTTTGCCTGCCCCGCACTCTCCGCCCAATGGTGGGCGTCGCGTATGGGATGATCGGCAGGCACATTTAACGCCACCAGATGTTCTTTGCCGGACAACCCTGTCTCAAAGCCGGGAATTATTATCATGCCCAGCGGTTCGCCGACATATCTGGCCACCCTGTAACCGTCCAACTTGCCATGATCGGTCACTGCGACGGCGTCATAGCCCCACCTGAAAGACTCCTCCACTCGTTCGCGCGTGGAGAGTTTGCCGTCGGAATGCTTGGTATGCATGTGAAAATCCCCGGTTATAACTTCATAAGGACCTACCCGTGGAAAATCGTGTCGCACAGGCGTGGCGGACCCGCAGCACGACATTGCAGCCAGCATCATCATAACAGACATAATAATCACCAGATTCAAAGAGTTTTTCATATCCTGTCCCCTATGGGATTGTTCGCCAAGCTCTGCGTTGCCTCCTTCTGTCTGATCACGCTGAAGGAATTTTCGAATCACTTGCGAACCTATTGCTGTAACGGAGGTAATGATGAAAGCATACATTCTATGCGACTATGAGGGAACCACAGGTGTTGTAGCCTGGGGAGACGAGGAGACTGCTCTTGGAGCAGAGGCTATGGCCGGGGATGTCAACGCCACCATAGAAGGGCTTAGGCAAGGCGGTTTTACTGAGTTTGTTGTGCGGGATTATCACGATCACGGCAAGACAATTCACCCTGCCTCAATCGACCCGCAGGCAACTCTGATTCGAGGCAAGTCGACGCCATTTCCCTATGGACTCAGCAAAGATTTCGACGCAATGTGTTTTGTTGGCGCGCATTCGATGGCGGGCACTGCCACCGGCGTTATGTGCCACACGATGAACGGCCAACTGAATGCCGTGCACATTAACGGCAAACGCATCGGTGAAATTGGCGGATTCGCATATCTGACCAGCCAATTAGGTGTGCCGTTGATCTTTGTAACCGGTGACAAGGCGGCCTGTGATGAGGCGGTTGCGCTGATAGGGGATGTTGAGACGGCTCCTACCAAATTCGGGCTGACGCGCAACTGTGCGGAGGTGCTGCATCCTACAGTATCGCGAAAAGGCATCACCGAAGCGGCTGCGCGCGCGGCAAAGAGGATAAAAGACTTCAAACTGCTCACACTCGATTTGCCGTGCACAGTTGATGTAACCTATCAAACCCCTGATATCGCCGACCGCGTGCTCGATACGAGCAACGGAGAGCGAATAGACGGCTCCACGGTGCGCTTCACTGCCAAAACGGCTCTCGAAGCGTTCAAGAGGTTCGAACGAGGGTTCCAGTGATATAAAACTGGATCAAAGTTGTAGGAAGCGCTCAGGGCAGGTGACGATTCAAATAACCGTCACCTGTCCGATCCATTGCGAGAAAACGCCTGCTGAGTCGATTTGAGCTTACACGGCCTACGGAGCCACTTCGCGCTTGCAGTAGGCCTTAATTGCAGCTTTAATTATCTCCACCGCGTCATCGTTGGTGAAGTTATCCATCCACAGGCTCAGGTCGAAGATAGCCGCGTCAGCTCGTTCCCGACCGAATAGGCTGATTAGAAACTGTCGGCGGCTGCGGTCGGATTCCCGCAGTTTTCGGCGGGACTGCTCGGCGGTGAGACCCTCAAATTGAATCATATTCTGGATTCGCAGGTCGTCGGACTCGTCGATTCGAATCTTCAACGCATCGGGCAGTATGAGGTTTGCCCCTCGCCCAAGAATTATAGCGTTTCCGAGGCGGGCTATAGACTTCACCGCCTTTGCAAGATGCCTGGCATAGATAAATCCGGCCATCTGCTCATCCCCGAACAACCCACGCGCAAAAAGTTCGATTTCGGATATTGTATGCTCATCAAATGCATTTACAACCTTCTGCGACACCCGGGCATTCTGAGCCATGGAGTTGACCAGTTCCTTGTCCCACAGGCTCCAGCCGAGATCATCGGCGAGTTTTTGTGCAATAATGCGCGCTCCGCTACCCATCCGCCGTGAAATAGTAACCACATTACTTATACACGGCTTCTCAACAAACTGCTGGCTATGCTTGGCAAGCTCAGACTTACGCATCTGTTCGTTGACTAATTGCTCAATGTGTCTCGCCATATCACCCACGACCTCCGTTTCATTGGTTTCCCTGCCCGCATTATACAACATTAAGTCAATCGCTACCTGAAAAGCGACTGAACGCGAGCAATTACAGCCGATTATGGGCGTTCGATGCGAGCAGAACACGCCATATATTCTAAATTAGGCGGCTTTCTTGAGAGGCGCGGACTCGTCGAGCAGTTCCTCCATTTCCACTCCCATATCCTGACAGGCCTTTTGCAGCAGATCGCGATGGCTTTTGGCGTCGGCGGGATATTTGGCCGTGCCGATACGCGCCTGCGCGCCGATCTTGACGGTCTTGCGGCCCGACTCAATCTCTATTCCGCTTACTATGCCCGCCAGTCTTTCGGCCACAACTTTTGAATGGCCGGCGGTGTGTGGCAGAATCAACGCGAAGCTGGTTGGCCCGAATCGGGCGACGATGTCCATCTTGCGCACCGAACTGCGTATTGTCTGCGCGGCGGCGTAGAGTATATCATCCAGCCTGACAAGGCGCAGATACTTCTCCGTATCCTCCGGCAGGCAGATGTCGACGAGCACCAACGCCAACTTGCAACGCGCCCTGCAGGCCCGGCTGACTTCCTCGTCGAGCCTCTTTTCAATATATAAGCGGTTATACAGGCCGGTGACACTGTCGATTACGGTGACGTCCTGCCTGGGCTGCACGTTTACCGCCGGACGCGCTGAGACCAGGGTGCGCTGGATTTGCGTATCGCGGATTTCCTCGGTGGCCAGTATCTTTTTGAGCTTCTTTGTTCCGTTTCGGAGTATATGGGAGACATAGTTGCAGCTTATGCCCAACATTTTCGCGATCTCGGTTTGATTGTGTCCCTTATAGTAGTGCTCCGAGATGACGTCCTGTTCGATGTCTTTGAGACGCTGCATCGCAGTTTCGAGGACGATTTTATCCTCCAAAGGAAGCTGGAATGTGACGACTTTATCATCTTTTATCTTTTCAGGGTCGCGGCGATTGGGAGAATCGTCGTTGTCCCCGTCAAGAGAACTTACTTTGAAAACTTCGCGGGTGGTAAGCAGATCGGCGACAGCGCTCTCCGGCATCTGCATCACATCGCCGATTTCTTTCTCGGTGGGCTGCCTGTTAAGCTTATGACTCAGCGATTCGATCACGCGGGTCATTTTCTGGTTCAACTCCTGCAGCCAGGCAGGTTCTTTTATAATCTTGCCTTTATCTCGCAAGTAGTGCTTAATCTGCCCGATTATTAGATGGGTGGCGTAGGTGGAAAACTTGACGCCTTTCGAGGCATCATATCTGTCCACCGATGCAATCAAGCCAATGTAACCTTCCTGGCAGAGATCCTCGATTGGCTCGCAAGCGCCGACGAACCTGCGTCCGATGCTTTCCACAAGATTGCCATACTGCAAAACAATCTCATCCCTGATTTGAGGGTCCTGGCATTCCCCATACGCCGCAAGCCGCTGTTGAATCTCTTCTTCAGTTAGTTTCTTTACGCTTCCTACAAGCATCTGCTTCCTCTCTGCATGCCGGTTTCATCTTGAACATGCCGGGTTATAAGTCGTCAACCATCCTGATCCTGGGCCGACGCCGTTAGTTGATATTGCTGATCAGTTTGAATATAGGCGCCATAATCGACACCGCGATAAAGCCGACTATTCCTCCCATTGTGACTATCAGACAAGGTTCAATGAGAGAAGTCAGCGTCTTAACCGCGTTTTCAACCTCTGAGTCATAGAAATCGGACACCTTGGCGAGCATCTCCGACAAACGTCCTGTCTCCTCGCCGATGTCGATCATGTGAGTTACCATCCCCGGAAACAGGCTGCTTTGCGCAAGCGGAGTGCTGATCTTCTGTCCCTCGCGAATCGCGTTTCGCGCGTTCTCGATTGTTTGCGCTATAACTCTATTACCGGACGTTTCTCCAACAATCTCCAGCGATCTCATCATAGGAACGCCGCTGGCGATGAGCGTGGCAAAGGTGCGGGAAAAACGCGAGATAGCCATTTTTTGCACCAATTCACCAACAATGGGCAGTTTCAATTTCAGCATATCGATCTGCCGGGCGCCGGTGTCGGTCTGGCTATACCATTTATAAAACATAAACCCGCCAAACGCTGCGCCAAAGCCGATATACCAGTAACGCTGGGCAAACCCGCTCAAACCAAATAGAAATCGCGTCGCAGCGGGCATTTCAACGTTCATCGAATCGAAAATCTCTTTGAACTTGGGCAGCACGAACAACAGAAGGGCCACCACCATCAGCAGCGCGAACACCAGCACCAAAATAGGGTAGATCATCGCGCCCTTGATCTTGCCGCGAATCTCCTGTTCGTCTTCCAAAAATGTGGCCAGCCTGTCGAGGATTTTATCGAGAATACCGCCGGTCTCAGCCGCCTTGACCATGTTCACATAGAGTCGAGAGAACACGTTTGGGTGCTTGCTGAAGGCATCGGTAAGGCTAAGCCCGCCTTTGACGTCTTTTTTGCAGGACGCGATAACCGGCTTGAGCGCAGGGTCCTTTGTCTGGCCCTCGAGGATATCAAGACACCTAACAATCGCTACGCCCGCGTCTATCATGGTTGCAAACTGGCGGCTGAACACGACCATCGAGGCCAGTTTTACCTTTTTTGACGAAGTGCCTTTGGCCGAGCTTTTGGCACGTGATTTGTCCTCAGAAACGCTAAGGACGTGGTAGCGCTGTTCGTGCAGTTTGGCCAGCACCAACTGTTCGTTTTCCGCCTCTATTCTCCCTTTGACAGACTTGCCGCCGGGATCGACTGCTGAATATGCATAAGTAGCCATTAGTCAATTAACCTCCCTGGAGGAATCGCTTGTAGTTCTCCCTGTCGATTGCTCGCGCCATAGCCTCTTCATTGGTAATTCGACCAAATCGGTAGAGGTCTGCGAGCACTTTATCCATTGTCTGCATGCCGAACTGGGCGCCGGTTTCCAGCGCGCCGTATATCTGATAGGTTTTGCCCTCGCGGATCAGGTTTCTGATGGCGGATGTGGCAACCATAATTTCGATCGCGGCAACTCGTCCGCCTCCCAGTTGCGGGCACAGTTGTTGAGCTACAACGGCCTCCAGACTGTTTGAAAGCTGCACTTTAATCTGGTCCTGCTGATGCGGCGGGAAGACGTCGATGACTCGGTCGACCGTCTGCGGAGCGTTGCGGGTATGCAGCGTGCCAAATACAAGGTGACCCGTCTCGGCAAGGGTAAGAGCGGCGGCGATTGTTTCAAGGTCTCGCATCTCACCGATGAGTATCACGTCCGGGTCCTCGCGCAGAACAGCTC
This sequence comes from Armatimonadota bacterium, assembly GCA_012522575.1. Lineage (GTDB taxonomy): Bacteria > Armatimonadota > UBA5829 > UBA5829 > UBA5829 > DTKD01. The sequence goes on from JAAYKE010000071.1 coordinate 39,647, forward strand.
TAAGCGCGTTCTCGAAGGAGTCCGTATCGGTGTTCAGTTCGCGCTGGTTGATCATTGCCCGTTTGTGCCGGTGCAGATACTCAATCGGGTCTTCGATGGTCATTATATGAACCGGCATCTCATTGTTGATCGCGTCGATCATGCAGGCGATGGTGGTAGATTTGCCGCTTCCGGTAGGGCCGGTGACAAGGATCAGCCCGCTGTGCCTTTGGGTAAGCTCTCTTATCACCGGCGGCAGCCCCAACTGCTCAAAGCTGGGTATCTGATCGGGGATCGCTCGCAAAGCCGCTCCAACGCTTCCACGCTGGCGGTAGACATTGACCCTGAATCTCCCTACCGCGCTGACGCCATAGGAAAAGTCCAGTTCGCGGGTCTTTTCGAACCATTGAACCTGGTCTGAGCTTAAAATATCATATATCAATCGCTGGCTGTCATTAGGCTGCAGGGGAGCATAGTCCAGATGTTGAAGAGAGCCGTCGATACGCACCACCGGGGGCAGTCCCACCGTGAGATGCAGGTCAGATGAGCTTCTCTCACATGCGTCACGGAGAAGATCGTCGAGGTGAAGTTCGCCTATTGGTTTGACATTGCCCTGGGGTTGATAATCCCCGTTCAGCTCCTCCAACGGCATGCCTTGCATATTATGTCCTCCAGTCAAGGTTCGATTGTCGGTTGCCTTTGTCATGTCGAGCGCGGCGCATAATGTGATTATTCGCCTTTGCTGACCGGCATTTGTCTAACCGGCGTAAATAACTCTCAGACATTCTTCCAAAGTTGTCTGACCAAGCAGTATTTTGGCCACGGCATCATCTTTAAGGGTCTTCATGCCCGAATCCATTGCGGCCTCCCGCAGAACGTGGGCGGAAGACTTTTGCAGCACCAGGTCTCTTACTCGATCGGTCACGACCATCAGCTCGTAAACTCCCAGCCTGCCCTTATAACCGGTCCCGCGGCAAAAGTCGCAGCCTCTGCCACGATAGAATGTAATTTTTGTGTCGCTGTCCAGTTCAATGCCGAGCCTGCCGACCGCATCTCTCGGCGGAGTATACTGTTCTTTGCACTTTGGACATACCACCCTCACCAGCCTCTGCGCCAGCACTCCGATCACGGACGAGGCAATAAGAAACGGCTCAATGCCCATCTCCACAAGTCGGGTCATAGCCCCGGGCGCGTCGTTTGTATGCAGCGTCGAAAGAACCAGGTGACCGGTCAGCGCGGCCTCGGTTGCGATTATGGCGGTCTCGGCGTCGCGTATCTCACCCACCATCGCAATATCCGGGTCCTGGCGCAGCATAGTGCGCAGCCCGGCCGGGAACGTCAGCCCTGCGCGGTTGTTGATCTGCACCTGCGTAAGTCCCTCAAGCTCATACTCCACCGGGTCTTCAATTGTCAGGATGTTTTTCTCGCCGGAGTTCAGCTTGGAGAGCACGGAATACAGGGTAGTCGATTTTCCGCTTCCCGTCGGGCCGGTGACCAATATGATCCCGTAGGTGCGGGAAATCAGGCCTTCGAACTTCTCCATAGTTTCCGGCAGCATACCAAGTTTGTGCAGCCCAACCGAAACCGAGCTTTTATCCAATATTCTCAGGACGATCTTTTCCCCAAAGACCGATGGCAGGGTGGATACTCGGAAGTCAAACTGCTTTCCGTCTATCACCGCTCCTATTCTGCCGTCCTGCGGAGAACGTTTTGTTGCGATGTCCATCTCCGCCATGATTTTGAATCGCGATACCAGAGAGGACTGGACTTTTTTGGGAACGCGCATTATCTCATTGAGAACTCCGTCAACTCGAAGCCGCACTCGCACATAGTCTTTGGCCGGCTCGATATGTATGTCACTGCCGCCGTCGCTTATTCCGCGGGAGACTATAAGATTTGCCAGCTTAATAACCGGGGCCTCTTCGCTAAGCTCCCTGAGTTGCTCAATGGAGATATCCTCATCATCTCCCTCATCCGATCCCGCGTCAAAGTCGATCTCCCCGGTGTCGAACTCCTTAATGACGCTGTCTACCTGCTCAGAAACATTTATTTGAGTTCGATAGAGACGGGCAATAGCCGTTATTATCTCTTCTTCCAACGCAATGCCCGGCTCCACATCGGTCCCGGTCATCAACCGCACTTCGTCGATAGCGAAGATATCGAGCGGGTTTTTCATCGCGATGGTCAGTCTGCCGTTTTTTCTGGCAACAGGCAGCACTTTGAGCTTGCGCGCCACGCTCTCCGGCACGAGCTTGATGACCGCAGGGTCTATTTCCGCCTCCTGAAGGTCGACAAAGGGCACTCCCCACTGCTCTCCGAGACCCCTGACGCGGTCCTTCTCGGAGATAAACCCCATGCTCACAAGAACATCTCCCAATGCTTCCTGCCGTTTGAGGAGTTTTTGCCTCTCCAGAGCCTGATTGAGCTGATCGCGCTTGATCAGACCCAACCTCAAAAATATTTCTCCAATTGCTTCTGTTTTTTGCATTTGTCGATTATCAGTTGATGGTTAATGCCTGTCGGTTATTGCCGGATGGTCGGTTGTCATTTTTGGCGAACTGAGATATCAGCTTTCGTCTATCCTGTTTTTCTACCGCTGCCCCGCCGACGTTTGCCAACGGGGCAGCACCAGGCGTTAGCTATGATCGCTCGCCCTGGTTACAAAGTATAGACAACCGGCGGTAAATCATCAGTCTTCCACGATGGACGCTGTGATAAATACAACGACCTCAGAGCGTTCTTTTGTTTTGTCCCTGTGTCTGAACAAGTGGCCAAACAGGGGGATGTCTCCCAGAAGCGGGACCTTTCTCAGAGAATCCAGCTCGCTATCGAGAATCAATCCGCCAATGACTATCGTGTCCCCGTTGTTGACACGCACAACGTGGTCGGTGAACCTTCGGGTAATCACCGGCAGGGTGATTCCGGCCTCAGACCTCATGCGTTCGTCGAGTTTGAGGGTGCTGACCTCAGGATGCAGGTTCAGGGTTATGTTGCCATCCTCAGACACGCTTCCGACAACCGAAAGCTGGACTCCAATATTTGCCGTATCTGTAGTCACAGTCGGCGCTCCATTGGTGGCGACGCTGATCTGTGTCACATACCGAATCTCATCGCCGACGAAGAACTGTCCCGGCTTTCCTTCAAGACAGATGAGGCTCGGAGATGCAAGCAGGGTTCCATCGCCGTTGCTGATCAAAGCATCCAGCGTTGCCCCGAAGTCGACGGGCTGTCGTCGCCATCGATTGCGAGACACCTCCACTTTGCTGAAATCTCCCCAGTTCCAATCCAGCCCGAGTTTCTTCTCCCCGGACTCTGAAAGCGCGGTAAACTTGGCCTCGATCTTGATCTGAGGGGATTTTACGTCCAGCATTTCGATAATGGATATCGCCTTCTGCACGTCATATTTGCGGCCAAATAGGATAATCAAACGAGAAAGACTGTCGACGGCCTGTGCATTCATGGCGGTCTGCTGCTTGACGTTGGTTTGATCCGTGCCGGCCTCTCGAAGCTCGCCATCTTTATTGGACCCTGCGCCACTGCCGGCAGGACTTGATCCGCTGCCGGTGTCGTCTTCATCCGGATCCATCCCGGCGCTCTCAATAACCACATTCGGTGTCAGCTTGCGGACCGTTGTGATTATATTTTTCAAGCCAACATATTTGAGCTTATAGGTTAGCAGGTGATTGTCTTCGGTTGGCAGGGGCACGTCGAACTGTGCGGCCAGGTCCATCGCCTTCTGAACGTCCTGGTCACGACCCATTATAATCAGCGCAAAACTGTGCGAATTTTTCTCCGTGTCGAACAGTCGGGTGGTGTTTTCCCCGCTGAATACGTTAGCCGGTATCAGCTTCTGCCCGGCAGTCGAAGGCGCATTGAAATATGATGGAGCCAGCATCACCCTCACTCCCATCACGGCGGACATAAGGGTATTTGCCAGTTCTACAGTGTTTAAGTATTTGACATTGTAGAGGCTGATCTTCTTTTGCGATGCCTGATTGCTCATCTCGTCTTCGACTTGCGATATGAACTCTTTGGCAGCTTCGATGCGGTCCGGCGTGCCGGAAAGAATGATCATGTCACTCGACGGCGAATCGGTGGCCGCGGAGCTGCTCACAGTCTCTGTGGCTTTGAGGGCGCCGCTGCTTTTCGCGCTTGAAGTGCCTCTTGAGCTTGTCTGGTCTGCAGCCTGACTCCCTGCAGCCGCCTCCCCTTTTTCATCGGCAGAGGTTGGCGTATTTACCGGCCTGGCTTCGGAGCCATCATCGGTCTGCCCTTGAGTTTCTCCAGAGGAGCCTTTTTCATACTCCGTTTTAATGTCGTGCTTGCGAGCCTTGCTGGCGCGGACGCTTATTTTACTGGAATGCACTTGCGGGAAGCGTATTTTAAGCATTTCCAGCACGTCGTCGGCGCTCACGTAGTCAAGGGTGACGATTTCGACCGTGCTCCCTGCCAGGCTTCCTAATGAGGTGAGCGAACCCACCAGATAGGTGTGTTTGTCTTTGACATAAGTATATCCACTGAGGCGGGTGACATATTCCAGAGCTTCGTCGATCGTGACGCCATCAAGCGAAACGGTGACCTTGCCCGCGACATCGTTACCCACGACAATATTCTCTTTGCTCTGCACCGAGATCGCCTTCAGCACATCTTCTATATCGGCCCCGAGGAAGTTGACGGATACCGACTTCCCGGCTCCGACAGATGCGGGCACGGAGGCGGGCTTGACAGCCTGCACAACCGGCTTGGCGGTCGGCTTGTTCACGTTTGATGGCTGGCGGCTGACCGCAATCGGCTGAACGGGCGCAGTCGGAGGCAGCGACACCGGCGGCGCAATGGCCGTCGATTTGCCCGGCAGAGGCGTTATTTTTGCCGTAGGCTCCGCATATTGAGCGACCGGCAGGACTTCGCTTAGCGAACCGCTGCCGTTGATTTTTATGTTCTGTGTCGGTGCGGCAACGTTCACCGCAACGGCCTCGGTTGGAGGCGCGGCATTTGTCGGCTCGGACGACTTTACTGACGCAGCAGGGTTTGATCCGAACTTCCACACCGAAATATCCACGCGGGTTTTTGTCTCATTCCACGACGTAGAATAGTTCAGGCGGCTGGCAGTATTGAACACTATCCTTGTGGTCGGCGGCTTTTCCTGGAATCGAGCATAGCGGACGTTGTGAATCTTTCCGCTGCGAATGGACACCATTCGACCCTGGGCGTTGAGTTGCCCGGCGAATTGAAATGCGATGAATCGGCCTGTGCTTGATGAGATCACTCCCATTTTGAGCGGCGCGTCGCCCTGCACCGACACGATCACGCGATCGGCCTTGTCGGCAACGTTTACACCGGTGATGCTGACCGCTGCTGCCTGGCTGACAAGCAGCATAGCCAGGATCACAATCACTCCTCCACGCAGTGACATCAAGGCGCCGATTCGCCGAGTTCTGGATTTAGCGGCGAACACGTTAGCTGGCATTTGGAACTCCTCCTAATTTGACGTGGATCCTACGATCTTTACAGGCCAAGACAACACCGTCCGATGAAACGGAAAGCACTTTATAGCCCCCGTCGATGAACTGGCCTTTCTTTACAACATATTTAACTGAACCGTTGCGAATTATGGCGACGTTTTCCTCGCCACATATAATACCTGTGAGCACAAATTCCGGGTCTTCCGGCTCGTCGGAGAGCACTACACTGACCGATGGCGCCGCATCCGAACTGAAACTGCCGAACGGGATCATCGGAGCCAGTTTGGTTGACTTAGCCGTCGAAAGCGGGCCGGACGGGGCAACCGATGGAGCAGGCGCAGCGCGATCCTCGCTTAGGACGCTTGCCAGTCTTTGCACAGTGAAAGGATCTCTGCGCGGAATTGGAGCGCTCAAGTTTGGATAGTCCGCCGTATTGGGCAGCGGTTTTGACTGCAACTGCATAACGGCTTTAGCGGCGATTGACCTGTCTATCTTGCTAACCGGAGGCGTCATTTCCGTCTCCGGCGGCTTGGTTATCGTAAACGTCACGTAGCCTATGCATATAAGCACGAGCAAACCGAGCACAGCCAATTGTTGAGTCTGCTTTTTATCCTGCTTCATTTTTGGCCTCCGCCGGAATCCCCGCGCTGTCATCGGATTGCTTTCGCTTGACAGGAGTGGCTTCCTTGAATACGAAAGCTGTTGCGTTGATCTTGATGCTAAGCTGCGGGTTGCCGGTCGCGTTTATGCCTGATGTAGGGCTCATTTCAATTGAGTTCACGGCAATTATTTTCGGGAAAGTTGTGAGCTTATACAAAAAATCAAGCGCATTCATATACTGGCCTTCAAGCTCGAGATCTACCAGTAGATCGTCGTATGGCTTGGGCGGCTCCGGTTTTTCCTCAGTTGCCGCGCCCGATGAACCTGAGTTCTCAGCCGAGGCCATCGCCGCCTGTTTTTCTGCCATTTTGGCGTTGGGATCGGGAGGCTGAGGGCGAACGCCCAGCACCTTGAGGCTCACTGCTCCTCCCAACTGCTCAAGCTGTTTCAACAGGGTCGGCACATACGCTTGAGTTGAGACCGATGATTCCAGACTGCGGATTTGCGCGCGTGTGTCGAGATATCGGTTCTCGGTGCTCATCTGGGTCTGCGCCACTTTCAGGCTGTCGCGAACATTTGCCTCGACCTGTTTTTTCTCCGCCTCGACAGACCTTACTTTTCCGACAGCGGCCAGGCAGGACAGCAGGCAGATCACGAATACCAGCCCGGCGGCAATCGCGAGCAATGCCACTCCCTTCTGGCTTGGCTTAAGATTGATTTGCGCCACTTGCCGTCACCTCTTTCTCCTTTTGCTCCAGGTTGAGCATAACTGCGCCGATCTCAAACTCAATAGCCTCGGATTTGCCCTGGCTTGATTTTTGCGTATAATGCAGATCGACGCTCTTAAAATACGGGTTGGAGTGCAGCCTGAGCATGGTCTCTCCGACTCTGGCCTGCTCGTCGGTCATCCCCGCGATATTAAGTGTCATATCCTTGCTGCCCGCCGAGTTCGTGGTGGAAATCCGTGTCAGCCAGGCGGACTCAGGCACGCTCTGAGTAAGCCGATCCAGCGCGTTATACCAGCACATGGTCTTGGCCATTGCTTCGTTGAGCAGATCGACTTTTGGCTTTAACTCCGAAGTTTTGTTCTCTAGCGCCTGAATGGTTTTGATCTTTGGCGCCAGTGTCTGCAGTTGCGCATTAAACTCGGCGATTGTGGCGCGGGTGGTTATGGTTTTGGTAAATACCCATCCTCCCAAAGCGACCACGAACACCAACTCCGCCAGGATCAACAGCGCCAGCCTGCGCATCGCATGTTCGAGCCGGCGTTTCTCTGCGCGCCGGGGAGCAATCATATTTATGGAAGGCATCAGCGATACTCCTTTTGTCTGGGCGTCTAAGCGACCGCCTTCGACGTGTTCTCGGGGATTAGCTCCTTGAGCGCAAGCCCCGTGCTTACGGCGAGCACTGAACCATGTTCGTCGATAAAATCTTTGTTTACCGCCTCCGTTTTGATAGCTGTCTGCTCAAAAACGTGGGCAACTTCGACATTAATGCCGAGCTTGTTGGAAATATAAGTCCCCAATCCGGGAATGCGGGCAGTGCCTCCGGTGACAACGATCTTGTCGACCCCTGCATCGGCGCTGCCTTCCGGGAACTGCGACTGATAGAAGTGGATTGAGCGCCGAATCTCGCGGATCAACTCGTCAAGCAGGGGTTGAACCACCCGCCAGCATTTGTTATCCCCGCCGACCGCGTTTAACTCGTCTATGGGATATTGGGCGGTCATCTCGCGCTTTGCCCGTTCGGCGTCGTCGAATCCGCCTCCCAGCAGCGATCTGATAGAGTTGGTAAAACTATCCCCGGCTATGGGAATGTTGCGCGTGAGGGCGAAGTCACCTTTGCTTACTATATCGACATTTGTATGGCTTGCGCCGATATCGATCAGGGCGATTGTGCTGTTGAGATATTCATCGGTGGCATTGAACTCAACAAGCGCTCGAATCAACGCAAAAGACTCTATGTCGATGACCAAAGGCTCAAGCCCGGCGGATTCCAGCGTGGCTACGCGACTATCGATCATATCGCGCGGAGCCGCAACCAGCATAACATTCATCTGATTGGGGTCTTCGGCCTCGCCGAGTATCTCAAACTCGACTATGCTGTCCTCCATAGAAGAAGAAATGAATTTGCCGGCCTCATACTTGATGGATTTGCGCAGCATCGCCTCTGGCATCTTCGGGAACTGTACCTGGCGCACGATCACCTGCGAGCCTGATATCGCGCAGACTGCTCCGCCGGCCTTGATGTCGGCGTCACGCAGCATATTGCGGATCTCCTGGCTGACATCAACAATGTTGATTATGCAGCCATCCTTTATGGCTTCACTGGGAGTCGGCGCGACTGCGGCATTTACAACTGTCCAGCCGTTGGGGGTCGGCTCGATCTCGACCGCTTTTATCGATGAGCTGCCGATATCAATGCCAACCGTGACCTCTTTACCGAAAAATGAGCTGATCACGAGCCTGTAACCTCCTCGCATTGGCGAGCGAATCAAAACAATAAACCTATCCTCATAAAGGATTATCGTCATTTATCCGCCCAACTGTAGTTCTGTTTGGAGATACATCGACATTACAGTAAAAATTACCGGCAATATGGAATGAGCGCAGGGCAGGCGACGGATGATGTGGAAGTAGAATGTGCAGGCAGACAGGGCAAAGGAAGCAAGATTGATTTACCAGGCAGTTATATTCGATCTGTTCGGCACACTTGTAGACAGCGCAAATTCCGCTCATCTTATCAAGCTTTTTCGTGAACCGGTGGCGTCTCTGGATTGCGACGCCGATGAGTTTATGACCGCGTGGCTTGGGATTTATCAGGACAGGGCGACCGGACGGCTCGGCAGCGTGGCAAATGAGATAAAATATCTCTGCGATCGAATGGGGGTTCAAGCTACTCCCGATCAACTGCAAACGGTGCTCGATCTCAGGCTCGATGCGTTTCGCCGGCAATGCGAGCCGCGCACAAGCGTACCCGACACCCTGAGGAAATTGAAACAAATGGGTCTGAAGGTCGGCCTGATCTCAGATTGCGGCTCAGAAATTCCTGATATATGGCCTGATCTCGCGCTTTCTACTCTAATTGATGAGGCTGTCTTTTCCTGCAGTGAGGGAACTACCAAGCCTGACCCGACTCTTTACCGCATCGCATGCGAGAGGCTGGAAGTCGAACCGTCCCGATGCATCTATGTTGGAGATGGCGGCAGTCGCGAGCTTTCCGGCGCGTCGGCAGCGGGGATGGAGCCGGTTCTGATTCGCGTTGACTACGAACATTTTTTCGATGCAAACAGGGCGGACATTCGCAACTGGACAGGCAAAGTCATATCCGACATCAGCGAAGTGTTGGATATCGTCGCTTATCAATAATCATTCCAACCTATAAAGCGTAGTGGCCGTGCCTCTGCCCCGGCCATAACAACAAACTATGTCATTTCGAACGAAGTGAGAAATCTGCTTTTTTCGATGTCCGAGGTCAGATGTTCGAAGTCCGATCAAGCCTTCTTAGGATACCCCTATTACGATACCATATAGTTATTTCCGGCTTTCGCTTCTTTCGCGTTTTCGCGTTTTCCTAAAAAATACAAGAAATCTGCTTTTTTCGATGTCCGATATCCGAGGTTCGAAGTCCGATCAAGCCTTCTTAGGCTACCTCTATTACGATACCATATAGTTATTTCCGGCTTTCGCTTCTTTCGCGCTTTCGCGTTTCCCCAAAAATACAAGAAATCTGCTTTTACGGAAAACGCAAAATCCTCTCAATAAAATATATATTTATCAGGAGGAAACGCTGACAAGCTGCTCCTCATCCTCCGGTTTTGGATCATCGGGTTCATTTCTACACGGCCTGAGAGACCACGTAAACGCCAGCAGAATAGCCGCCATCAACGTGCACGCCAATATCGTTACAATTATAATATTCCAGGCGACGTGTTTGTCGTATAGCTTTGTGTAATGATCCTGCATCCAGCCGAACGCCCACGATTCTATGACCTTGCCCGCATATCCAACCAGTCCGATAAACCCTGCCACAGTGCCAATCGCCTTCTTTGATGTCAAGTCCAGGCTCTGCACTACGATCAGGTTGATGACGGGATAAACGAAGAACCCGACCAGCCCAAGCATAGTGAAGTCCAGCCAAAGCATTCCTTTAGGAGTCACCAGTATTGCGATGAACGCACCCAGAATGGGGATCATACACAACGTAGAGACCATTCCTCTGCGGCCACCGAGCTTGTCGGAGAGCCAGCCAAGCAAAATCGTGGATGGGACTCCTCCAAATTCCGTTATCACAACCGCCAGGCCGCCTGCCGTGATGCTTGCCCCTTTGATCTCCCGCAGATACGTCGGCCCCCAGTCCAGCATGCTGTAACGGGACACATAAGCGAAGAAGTTTGCGAACGCCAAAAGCCAGACATACTTATTCAGCAGCACGTGATCGACAAACAGTTCTTTGAAGCTAAGCTCTCGCTCAGGGGAGTCTCCATCTTTGACCTGTGCGGGACAGTCATCATTATATACTTCAATAGGAGGCAGCCCCACCGATTGAGGGGTGTCAACTAATCTGGCAAAAATATAGATCGCCCCGGCCAGCGCCATAACTCCGGGTATGTAAAACGCATACTGCCATCCGCCGAAATGGATAACTGCCCAGGCGGCGATGTATCCGCAGACCCCGCCACCAACATTGTGCGAGGTGTTCCATATACTGAAAGTAAGCCCGCGCTCGCGTTCGCTGAACCAGTGTCCCATCGATCTTCCGCAGGGCGGCCATCCCATCCCCTGCACAAGTCCGTTGAGCGCCCACAGCAGCAGATGCAGATTAAAGTTGCCTGCTGCGCCAAATGCAAAGTTGCAAAGCGCGGTCAAAAGCAAACCCAGCGACATAAACTTGCGGGCATCGCTGCGATCCGACCAGGCTCCCATAAAGAACTTTCCAATGCCATAGGTCGCCGCGGTGACAGCCATCAACATGCCTATGTCGGATTTCGTGTAGTGCAGGGTATCCTGGATGTCTTTGGCGACTACGGAGAGGTTATTACTGCGCAGCAGATAATAGGTGGCATAGCCGAGAAACGTAGCTTCCATCACCCGCCATCGATATTTGGGGTAACGGCGCCGGACTTCATCATCCGGCAACTGCTTAATATGCGGGGCAGCCGCAAGGGGATTCTTGAATCGAAAGAATGCCATACTACCTCCTATGCCCGGGCATCTTTTGATTCAAGATCTGCCGGTTAAGCTCATGTTAATCAAGCCGATCCATAAATCCTCCATACATAGCAGCATTATCAACCGCCGACCTACGAATAATTGCCCTCTTTTCGCCAAACATCGAGCATCAGCTCGTATCTTTCCAGCCGCATTCCCGTATAAATGCAGTTACTGGTAGAAAAAATATATCCTCCGCCCGGCATTCCGTGTCTCAGGCAATAACGAACAGAGTCGATCACTTCCTCATCTGTGCCGGTATCGAGCACGCCGCAGTTTACGTTGCCGATAAGGCAGATTCTGTCTCCGTAAAGACGTTTGACTTCCGCTATGTCAACGCCCGCTTGCGGGTCTATCGAGTGCAGCGCGTGAGGCTCGGCCTGCACCAACTGATCCAGAATCGGCATAATATTGCCGTCGGTGTGTTTGATAGTATAAAAACCCATATCCCGGTATCCGGCAATCAGTCTGGCAAGATATGGAGTCACAAACTCCGAAAACTGGTTTGGGCTGAGAAACGGGCCTGTGTTGAGACAATAATCCGCACACAAGGCAAATCCGTCAAGCTCGCCGTGCCGTCTAATCATTTCAGCGCCTTTCAGCGCATTATCGACCATCGCATCCGCCTGCCTTTTGACGCCCTCCGGATCATCCGCCAGCCGGTAGCTGAAATCCACCATACTATTTCCGTCGGGAATCGAATAGGTGGCGTCGCCGTGGATCATCAGGAAATATTTATCCGCCGTCTTGTCCCGAATAATATCTATCAGCCGAAACAGTTCTTCGTGACCGCCGGGGTTAGGATGCAAAAATATGGCGCTGTGCTCGAATCGCTCGGCGGTTTCAATGAACATATCCGCCATATCGTTGCGATGAAGCCGGCGTTCCTTTTCCTCCATCTGCTGCCACTGTCCATAGCTGCGCTGAGAAGTATGCAGCTTCCCGAACGCCTCCATCGTCAAGAAAAAAACAAGCTCAAAATGCGGCGTTCGGCCGGTGATGGGCTGGCGGGTCAATGCGGAGATAAATTTCTGTTTTGGAGTCATATTTACCTCGATCCGGTCGAGAGATTGGCAATTATCAGGATGGCGACCTCGAATGCCGCCACCCATCAACTATCATTTAACGTAATTCAATCTACCAGGCAAATTCTTCCGGAGCCGTTTTATAGCCCGGGAAAATCTCGTTCAGCGCATCCAGCGTCTCCACAGACAGTTGTATGTCAAGCGCTCTGAGCAGCTCGTCAATCTGCTGCGTGGTTCGCGGCCCAACTATCGGCGCGGTAACCGCAGGGTTTGCCAGCAGCCAGGCCAGCGCAACGTTGGCCGGTTTCTCCCCCAGTTCATCGCACAGAGCTTCATATTTTTCCAGCTTATCCCGGTTCTGTTCGATTTTCTCCAGTACGCCTCCCTCGGAGCGTCTGCCCTCGGATGCTTTCTTGAGCGCGCCGCCGAGAATGCCGCTACCAAGAGGACTCCAGGGGATAACGCCAAGGCCATAGTCCCTGCAGGCAGGCAGCAATTCCATTTCCACTTTTCGCTCGGTTAGATTATACAGACACTGCTCGGCGACCAGTCCCATAAAATTGCGCCGTTTTGCCGCCTCATTGGCCTTTACGATATGCCACCCTGCAAAGTTGCTCGACCCAACATACATCACCTTGCCCTGGGCCACCAGCGTCTCCATTGCCTGCCATATCTCTTCCCACGGGCATGCGCGATCTACATGGTGCATCTGATAAAGATCGATATAATCCGTTTGCAGTCGCCGCAGGCTCGCTTCGCACTGCCGGATAATCGACAGCGCGGACAGCTTTTCCTCGTTCGGCCAATTACCCATTTTGCAGAAAACTTTGGTGGCGAGGACTGTTTTTTCACGCCGTCCGCCCCCTTGCGCGAACCAGCGTCCCACTATTTTTTCTGTTATCCCTTCGCCGAGTTGCCATCCGTAGTTATTGGCTGTATCAAAAAAATTAATCCCGTGTTCGTGGGCGCGATCCATAATCGCGTGGCTGTCAGGCTCATTGGTCTGCGGGCCGAAGTTCATAGTGCCGAGGCAAAACCTGCTTACGACCAACCCTGTGCGTCCGAGATGAGTATACTGCATAATGACCTCCTTGGATGAATGCCAGTCTGCTCATTATGATGCCCGACGCCGTCTTATGTCAAACAGATATTAGAAAAGACAACTGCCCGCACTCACCGAAAAAACTATTGCGATAATATGGCAGCAATCCGGGCTGTCGGCATTTGACAACCATCGAAGCTGGTGTTAGATTGTGTGCAAGACTGGTTCAGGAGATGGTTTCAATGATCATAGACGCCCATAATCACCCTGATTGGCACGGACACAACCTGGAGCGATTTCTAAAGAACACCGCAGACAACAACATCGATGTCACCTGGTTGTTATCATGGGAATGTCCGCCGGATGAAGCCGATCCCTCGTTCAATTCGGCAATGATGTCGTTTGGGCAGAACTGCCCGATCCCGTTCAGCAACTGCGTCTCATACGACCAGCGCGCGCCCGGAAAGTTCGTGTTGGGCTATGCGCCGGACCCCAGAAGACCGGAGGCCATCGATCAACTCGATGCCGCTGTGAGCATATACAAAGTGAAAGTCTGCGGCGAACTCAAACTGCGGATGATGTACGACAACTTCGATGCTTTGCGAATGTATCGATTCTGCGCGGAAAAGAAACTTCCGGTTATAGTGCATATAGACTACGAATTCAACTCCGGCCGCAAATATCCGCGTCCCAACTACTGGTATGGGGGTGGAATAGAGGCGTTCGAAAGGGCAATACAGGCATGTCCTGAGACGATTTTCCTCGGTCACGCACCCGGCTTCTGGGCGCATATCTCCGGCGATGACCAATATAACAAAGCGTCATACCCAAAAGGCCCGACGCTGCCCGGAGGCAAAGTCGTTCAGATGCTCAGAGACTATCCCAATCTCTACTGCGACCTCTCCGCCGGGTCCGGATTCAACGCCTTGAACAGGGATCATGCCTTCGCCCGCGACTTCCTGCTTGAGTTCAAGGACAGGGTTCTTTATGCTCGCGACTATTTCGACAGCCAGCATCAGGAACTGCTCAATTCACTGGATTTGCCCGCTGATGTTCTCGAACAGATCTACTCCGGCAATGCGCTGCGGTTAGCGCCGTTGGAAAATCAACCATAGGTACAGGTATAAAAATGATAATCGATGCCCATAACCATCCGTTTTGCCACAAGCACAACGTTGATCAATTCCTGGAAATTGCGAGATCATACAATATAGATGTAACATGGATGCTGAGTTGCGAGTATCCGCCGGACGAGGCTGACCCTTCTTTTTACTCACGCAGGGTGATGTTTGATCAGTTCTACTCTCTGCCATTCAGCAAATGTCTTGAGTGGTATCAACACGCGCCGACCGAGTTTGTGTTGGGCTATGCGCCGGATCCGCGAAAACCCGAAGCCATCGATCAACTGGACGCCGCCATCAGTCTGTATAATGTGAAAGTATATGGCGAGCTGAAGCTGAGAATGATGTATGACAACCCCGATGCGCTGAGAATGTACCGGTTTTGCGGGGAGAAAAAACTGCCTGTAATCGCGCATTTGGACTACGAATTCGATCGAGGCATCAAATATCCGCGTCCCAACTACTGGTATGGAGGGGGCATCGAGCCGTTTGAGAGGGCTGTTCAAGCGTGCCCTGATACTATCTTCATTGGGCATGCACCGGCATTCTGGGCGCATATCTCAGGGGACGGTCAACACGATAAAGTTCCATATCCCAAAGGTCCCGTGGTCCCCGGAGGCAAGCTGATTCAGATGCTGAAAGACTATCCGAACCTCTACTGCGACCTATCGGCAGGCTCCGGCCACAATGCGCTGAATAGAGACCTGGAATATGCGCGCGATTTCTTGCTGGAGTTCAAGGACAGAATGCTATACGCTCGCGATTACACCGACAACAAGCACCAGGAACTGTTGAATTCTCTGGATTTGCCAGCCGATGTTCTCGAGCTGATCTACTCCGGCAACGCCCTGCGCCTGGTTCCGTTGGAATCGTAGGGCCGGTTTCCATCCCGGCCTATCTTTAGACCTGATTCGTAGAGGCCGGTTTCTATCCCGGCCTATCTTTAGACCTGATTCGTAGAGGCCGGTTTCCATCCCGGCCTATCCCGGCTCGTTCCGGTGACACGCTCATTTTGGCGCCAGTTGAATCAGCTTGTGGTAGTTTTCGACTATCGGCTGTCCCACTTCGTCGCAGGTCGCCACGTCGTGGATATGCGTCTCATACATCAGCGGCCCTGTGTAGCCGACATCCGCCAGCGCCTGCAGCACCGCGCTCCAGTCCAGATCTCCCCTAAACGGCAGCCAATGCCGCTCCTGACCATCCTGATCCGATATATGAATGCTCAGCAAATGCGATCCCACTTGTCGTATCATATCGGGGATACGCTCCGGCGGAAACTGATGGTTGACGTCGAAATTGACTCCCACGTTGGGACGGTCGACGCGCTCGATGATTTCCAGCAATTCCTCTACGGTGTTGCCGATTTCTTCTTTCGGCAGCGGCTCAAGGGCCAGGCTTACGCCACGCTGTCCCGCAAAGTCCGCTATTCGCCGCAAAGGGTCTATGGCAAGCTCGATCATAGTTTTACGAGGTCCTTTAGGGCCAGCATTCACCCCGGGATGCGACACAACGACCTTTGCTCCGATCTGTTCGGCAACCTCGATAGCGTCGCAATATCCCGCAACCGCGCCTTCTCTTGCCCTTTGCAACGGAGAGGAAGGGTTGCAATACATGCCATAAGGCGCATGCACAGACCAAAACTCTACATTGGCGGAGTCCAGCACGGCCTCGGTTACCGGGTCGCGCTCCCACGCGGTGGAATGGTAGCACTCCATAGCCTTTATCTCGTCCATAGAGTTGACGGTGCTCATCATCTCACGGACAAAGTTGACCATCATTGCGTTCAATCGGTCGTCGAACCCCGTGAGGGTGCCCTGCACCGCAGCAGCATAGGCGGCAAGGCGAACCTCCTCGGGCATAACAAAAATAAAGCAGCTTCCGGATACCCCAAGACGCAAAGGGGTGCGGGGCGTGCAATTCGGATCAGCACAATTCAATGGTTTACCTCAATCTCGCGCTCAAGGCGGCGATGTGCGCGGGAGTTGTGCCGCAGCATCCGCCGATAAGACCGGCTCCGGCCTTAGTGCATTGCAGCGCTCCTTCCGCAAATTCTTCAGGTGACAGCTTGAACACAACCTCGTTGGCGACAAGCTCAGGTTTGCCCGCATTGGGCATCGCAATAAGGATGATATCGGTGTAAGACCTCATCTCAGCCATAAGCCGACTCATTTCAAAGGGATCGATCGTGCCGCAGTTTGAGCCTATCACATCCGCGCCCGCGCCCGTCAATTCGCTTACGGCCTTTTCCACCGTATCGCCCATCATCGTGCGGAAGCTCTCCCCGACAGGGTCAAATGATATGCTGGCAACGACCGGCAGTCCTGTGGTTTGTTTGGCCGCGCGAACGGCGATGGCGCACTCACGGACATCTGTCATCGTCTCAATCAGAATCAAGTCCACTCCATTATCCGCCAGAATCTTCGCCTGCTCCGCCGCATTATCAAAAAACTGCTGTTCCGTATAATCTCCAAGCGGCTCCATAAACTGTCCCGTCGTTGACATATCCCCGGCCACATATCCATTGTCCCCTGCCGCTTCCCTGCACAGTTTCGCTCCGAGGGTGTTGATCTGCTCGAATTTATCCTCCATAGATGCGTGTTCGAGGGATATTCTGTTTGCGGTAAAGGTGTTGGCGATTACGATGTCTGCTCCGGCGGCTTTGTAGTCCGCGTGCACCGATTTGACTACGTCCGGGCATTCGATATTAGTTAATGGGCCTGTAGAACCGCATCGTGCGGCCAGTTGAGTGCCGGTCGCGCCGTCGAAGATGAGTATTTTGCCGCTTTTCAAAGCATCGGCGAAAGAAATCATAATAAGCCTCCGGTTTGGGAGTTGGAATATGGAAGCTGGAGGTCAGGACGGAAAAGCAGATTTCTCGTTTCACTCGAAATGACGGGAAAGTTTATATCCAACGACCAGCTTCCAATTGATATCTTCTCCACAGTGTCGCTTCTAACCTTCGGTTTGGGAGTTGGAATATGGAAGTTGGGAAGGAAAAGCAGATTTCTCGCTGCGCTCGAAATGACATAATTTGTGTGGCCGGGACAGAGGCACGGCCACTACATTTCACCAAGGCATTTCCATCCTCATCCCTTCAAAACGATACATAATCCGGCGCTGATTCCCCTGCTGTGCCCTCGAAGCCGGGCTTGCCGAGCATTTTGAACATAATTTTCTTGTATGCCTCCACTCCGGGCTGGTCGAACGGGTTGACTCCCATCATCAGGCCGCTTATTGCGCAGGCATACTCGAAGAAGTAAATCAGCGCGCCCAGCGATTCCTCGTCCAGCCTCTTCAACAGAACCGACATATTCGGCACCCCGCCCTCGCGATGCGCCTGCGCGGTGGCTTTGTATGCTACCGCGTTGACCTTGTCGACGCTGTTGAACTCACCCTCGACGAGATAGTTCAGGCCGTCTGAATTGTCGTCCCATTTCGGTATATTGACCTGCGGTTCGCCGTCTTCGACGATCAAAAAAGTCTCCGCAAGTATCCTTCTGCCCGACTGGATATACTGCCCCATCGAGTGCAGATCGGTTGTGAAATCCACCGACGCCGGGAACAGCGCCATATTCTCCTTGCCCTCGCTCTCGCCGTAAAGCTGTTTCCACCATTCAGAGACAAAATGCAGCCTTGGCTCGAAGTTGGCCAGCATTTCTATGGCATAGCCCTGAGAATATAAAATATTTCTCGCTATCGCATAATACAGCGCAGGGTTTTGATTCGGGTCCGCATTGGCGCACAAATCCGCGCAGGCTACCGCGCCCATCACGAGCTTGTCGACATCGACTCCCGCATAGGCAATGGGCAGCAATCCGACCGCCGACAGCACGGAATATCGACCGCCGATGGCATCTGGCACGACGAAGCGCTCGATGCCTTCCTTTTCAGTAAGCTGCAGCAGCGCTCCCCTGTTCGCGTCAGTGGTAGCCACGATATACTCTGCGGCATCCGCTCCGCGGACAATGTCTCGCATAACCCGAAAAGCCAGCGCAGGCTCCGTGGTGGTGCCGGATTTTGATATCACGTTGATGGCGACGCGCTTGCCCATAAGCTGATCGCGCAGCCTCTTAATATAATGTGCCGAGATGTTTTGACCCGCATATACGACGCTGTCCGGTTTATCCGCCAGAGCCTCGATGACCGACCTCGCGCCAAGATAGGAGCCGCCTATCCCGATAACCAGCAGCACATCGGTCCGCTCGCGCAGCTTCTCAGCACAAGCTTTTATTGCGGCAAACTCATCGGCAGTGAGTATCTCCCCCGGTTTGAGCCAGCCGGTGAAATCCGCGCCCTGACAAGTCCCCGCACGCAGGCTTTTGTGCGCAAGCTCGGCTGCTTTATTTCTGTTGTTGACCATATCGCGGGTAACATTCGGCGATAAATTGGCTATATCCAATGCGATTGGCAGTTTTTTGAATTGATGCAATTGTATCCTCCGTTGATTGACAGACCGATTGAATTTTACAACATAATTCTTCTTTTGGGTTGGTAATCTGGACTCAATTTAAAAACCTGAACATGTGCATCTTCAGGGTGATGCCGAGCAGGCTCCAGATAGCTCCCATCATAAGGTCGCCAAGCACCAATCCCATAAAAAACGGCAGGGCAATGCGATAGAGCCGCAGGCCGCCGTAGCGCATGATAATCAATTTTATCAGCCATCCCACCAGCACTGAAGTCGAATACCACGTCGCGTTCCACGGGCTTAACGACAGCGCATAACCCGCAGGATGCAACGGACACCACGGAAGACGAAACCGCAGCGCCATCAGGCCAAAGGTCACCGCGCCGCCTGTCAGCATCGCCGTAATCCCGGCTCCATCCGGCCCGCGCGGATTTGCTCCCCAGCCAGCCAGCCGATCATAAAACCATCGACACTGCGCCTGCTCCCCCCAGACTGCCGCGCCATATTTATAACAAAAATAGAAGTGCGCCCACGCCGAAGATATAGTGCCGACTATAACCGCAAGCACAATTCCAAAAAGCAGCCTGCGCGCGGACAGCCCGCGCCTGAAAAACATTACAAAGCCTTCGAGCATACTCGGCATGGGGTGCGCGCGATAGGCTCGATTAAGAGAGTTCGCCAACATAAGCAC
Source organism: Armatimonadota bacterium (assembly GCA_012522575.1). GTDB lineage: Bacteria > Armatimonadota > UBA5829 > UBA5829 > UBA5829 > DTKD01. The sequence goes on from JAAYKE010000071.1 coordinate 59,185, forward strand.
CGTCAGAGCCGGCATTCTAATCCCCGAAGAACCCGCCACCGCAGTCATCATCAGAACCGGGTCGCTGAGAAAATCGTGTGACGGCGGCCCAAGCTCGGCACGGATTCTTGCCATGCCAACCCCGATCGCGTAGACCAAAATCAGAAATATTGCGCTGACCAGCGGCGGAACCCCTACCATTCTACCCATCGTGATAAGCAGCATCGTGCCGAATATCAGACCCATCACCGCGGTTCTTGGCGCAAGCACATCGGATGCGGTTCGTTTGTCGCCCATCATAGCGCGTCTGAACTGATCTTTGAGGGCAAATCGGCTGGCCCATAATGCAACTATGACAAGCCCTATCCACGCACCGGCGGACTGCTCTATTGGATATGGGAACCTCGGATTGGCGGTGAATCCCGCCACATCTCCGGCAACCCGACTCAGTTTGGTCACTAAATAGAAAAACCACAGCGAAAAGGATAAATCCAGCGGGATAAAAAATGACATCCCAACCGCAAACGGGAATACCGCAACGGGAGTGTAGCCGATCGCGCTCCAGGGTCGAGATCGAACCATCGCACCTAGGTCCAGAAATGCGCCTCCTGATCCCGGCAGGTTAGGGTAGAGCAAGTGCAGGCCGTTCATCAGGTTCATTCCCGCCGCAATCGCCAGCCCAACCCACATCAGTCGATTCTTGAACAGCGCGCCGCCCTCTTCGAGCATAGCAACCGGAAGCTGGATGTTGGGATATGCCTACTTCTCCTGCCGCGTCCAGCGGTCGGCAAGAAGGGCGAGAATGCACAGCATAACCAGCGTCATCGTGACGATTATCACCGTCCACAGCAGCACCGGTATCAGCCAAATCGAGATATGCTCCCAGGTGTAGATCGTCGAATTGCCGAGGAAATATGTCTTGAGCAGGTTCTTATCCTGAACGGTCAAAGAACTCGGCATATACGAGGTGAATTTGTCCCATTGATTGCCCGGGGACGCAAACCACGCAGTATATGCCAGCATCGGCCAGAGCAACTGAGTCGAGTCGTGACCCGCCATCACGCTGCCGATGGTCAGCAAAACATAAAGGACGATAAGTTCAGATGATGTGAATGCCAGCTTCGGCAAGGCTCGCTTCAGAAACGCGTTGATGATCAACATCACGACCATGCAGAAAATGACGTTGTAGAACAGCGAAATAATCGTCGCGAAGCTCTGGCTGGAGTCGTATCCTGAGACGCCCCAGTTTGCGAAAAGCCAAAAGGCGTTCAGGATAATCAGCGGCACAGAGAGGACAACAACCCGCGCCCGAATCCCTTTTTGACCGGATTTCCTGTCCGCATCCTCCGTGTTTTTGCGCTCTTTGCCCATTTATCGCTGCCGCCTATTCTTCCGCTCGGTTGTAGTTGTTCATGGCGGCCTCGATGCCTTCTTCGAGGATCATCTCCAGCGCATCGGCGGCTTGTTGGAGGGTGACATCTATTATCTGCCGGTCTTTGCGGTTAAATCTCCTCAGGACATGGTCTATCGCTTCGCCACTGCGGCCAATGCCGATGCGCATACGCGGGAAGTCGTCTGAGTGCAGATGCGATATTATCGATCTCATTCCCTTGTGGCCGCCGGATGACCCGTGCGCCCGAATCCGTATTTTGCCCAGTGGCAGGTCCAAATCGTCGTATATAACCAATACATCGTCGGCTTCGAGGTTATGCTTGCGCACCAGCGTACCGATTGCCTGGCCGCTTTCGTTCATGAATGTTTGGGGTTTGACCAGCAGAATCTGCTCGCCATAGAAATCCAGACTGCCGACGAGAGCTTTGGCCTGTCGGCTGGAGAATCGCACGCCTCGTTTTTTTGCGAAAATATCGAGTATATCGAAGCCGACATTGTGGCGCGTATGCGCGTATGCTCTGCCGGGATTGCCCAGACCGACTATGATTCTCACGATCTGGCCTTCCACACTTTGTCGAAGATCTCGCTTATGCTGCACTCCGAGTGAATGCGGCCAATCGCATCGGCCAGCAGTCCCGCAACCGAAACGACAGCTATTTTGCCGTCGCCGCCCTGCGGCATTGGAATGGTGTCGGTGACGATCAATTTCTTGATCGCGCTTACTGCCAGTCGCTGAATCGCATCCCCTGAGAGCAGGCCGTGGGTGCAGGCGGCATATACCTCGCTGGCCCCGCGCTCCAGCAGCGCATCGGCTCCTCCGATAATCGAGCCGCCGGTGTCGATCAGGTCGTCGAACATAATGGCGGTTTTCCCGGATACGTCCCCGATGAGTTCTATCACCTCGGCCTTGTTAGGCTCCGGCCTGCGTTTGACAATGATCGCAATCGGAGTCCCCAGCACCTCAGCCAACGCCCTGGCTCGGGTTACTCCCCCCACATCCGGGGATACAACTACGGCATTATCCAGAGGAATATTATTTTTTATATGATCCGCAATGATCGGCCCGGAGTACAGGTGATCTACGGGGATGTCGAAAAATCCCATAATCTGGCCGGAGTGCAGGTCCATAGTAAGCACGCGATTAGCTCCGGCTGTGGTCAGCAGATTGGCGACGAGTTTGGCGGTGACAGGCTCACGCGGCTTGAGTTTTTTGTCCTGTCTCGAATAGCAGAAGTAGGGCATCACTACGGTCACTCGCCGCACTGATGCTCTGCGAAATGAGTCGATGATAACAAGCAGCTCCATCAAGTGTTCGTTAACCGGCGTCTGACAGCTTTGCACAATGAACGCATCGCATCCCCTGACGCTTTGGCCGGCCCTGGCGTGGACTTCTCCATCTGAGAAGCGTCGAATCGTCAGTTCTCCGACTTCGACTCCCAGTTTATCGGCGATTTTCTGTGCTAATTCGGGGTTCGCCGTGCCCGAAAAGAGCTTCAGCTCGTTCATTTCTGACCTCTATCGCGCAGTGTTATCTGCAATCGTTACTCCTGCAAGGCGGGCAAACGGCCCTACCTCGCAGTTTGATCCTATCCTGCTGCCGGATTCGATTATCGTGCAGGGATGGACAATCGTATCGGGACCGATCTCGACATTGCAGTCAATATAAGTCGTCTCAGGGTCGACGATGGTGACCCCGGAGAGCATAAGTTTGTCTAAAATGCGCCGGCGCATCACCGCAGCGGCCTCGGCGAGTTCGACTCGGTTGTTTATCCCCAGGGCATCGGAGGAATTGTCCGCCACCACTGCTCCCACGCGATGGCCGGCTTTGTTGAGCAGTTCTATTATGTCGGTCAAATAATACTCACCCTGTGCGTTGTCCGTTTTCAGCAGGGCAAGATTTTTCGACAGCAGGTCAGCATCGAAACAGTAAATTGAAGTGTTGATCTCACGGATAGCCAGCGTGGCTTCGTCAGCGTCTTTTGCTTCTCTAATATAGAGCACCGACCCATCGGCGTCGCGCACCACTCGACCATAGCTCGCCGCATCCTCAAGCTCTGCGCTAAGCAGGGTGGCGGCGTTTGATTCGGAGATGTGAGCATAAATTAAGCTCTTCAGGGCTTGCGTTGTAATCAGCGGAGTATCGGCGGGCAGGACTACAACCGCCCGGGTTTTGTCGGGTATGTGGGGCATTGCCTGACTTACCGCGTGTCCTGTCCCCAGTTGCTGGGACTGCAGCGCATATATTATGTCTTCTCCGAGAGCCTCTCGAACTTTCCCGGCCTCATGTCCGACCACGCAAATAATGTTGTCGATTCCCGCATCTGCGCAGGCGTCTATGATATGTCGCGCCATCGGCTTGCCGCATATATTATGCGCAGCTTTCGGCAGCGCCGATTTCATTCGCGTGCTTTTGCCGGCGGCCATAATCAGAGCCGCAATTTCAATCTCCACCACTCACCCTCCGCATTCGTTATCGTCCTATTATAGCAGAATGGCGGCAAACGGTTGTGATACCATTTAGAGGTTAGAAGTTAGAGGTTAGAGGTTAGACAAGACGGTATCTCACTCCGTTCGAGGCATAGCTATCCAACTTGATCCGCGCTTTCTTTTTCATTTTGGCAGGGAAATTAAGGGGATATGTACAAACATTCTTAAGAAGCTATCACGATGAAGTTACGTAAAACCAGCGCTGATTTATAGAGGGTCTTATGGACATATCAGATATTCGCAAACAAATCGACACGATCGACAAACAGCTTGTTGAGATGATCAATAAGCGTGCTGACTGCGCTATCGAGATCGGCAAGATGAAAACCGAGGGTTCAAAGAGCATTTTTGCTCCGGAGCGTGAGGTTCAGGTGCTCGGCGGCGTGCTGCGCAACAACAAAGGCCCGCTTGCCGACAAAGCAATCAGCGCGATATTTCGAGAGGTGATATCCGCATGCAGGGCGCTCGAAAAACCGATATCAGTGGCGTATTTTGGCCCTGCGGGGAGCCATACACACATGGCAAGCATCCTGAAGTTCGGAGATTCCACCGATTTTGTGGACAGCAACACAATTCCAGATGTCTTCAGCTCGGTCGAGCGTCGGGATACTAACTATGGCGTAGTCCCAGTCGAGAACTCCACCGAGGGAGTGATCAACCACACGCTGGATATGTTCCTGCTTTCGGATTTGCGCATCTGCGCGGAGATCAACGCGCCGATATCCCACAACCTTCTCTCCAGCGGGGAAGATATTTCGCAGATCAAAAGGGTATATTCCATAGGCACGGCGATCGCACAGTGTCGCGACTGGCTTGCGAGTCATCTGCACGGAGTCGAGGTGCTCGAGGTATCCAGCACTTCGAAGGCTGCCAAGATGTGCGAAGGCTATCCAAGCTCGGCGGCAATCGCCAGCGCACTTGCCGCAAAAGAATATAATCTCAACGTGCTTGAGGCGGGTATCGAGGACAATCCGCACAACAAAACCAGGTTTCTGGTAATAGGCTATTCCAAGCCACAGCCGAGTGGCAAAGATAAGACCTCGGTAGTCTATGCCGTTCCTCACAAAGCCGGCTCTCTTTATAACTCGTTGAGAGTATTCGATAAGCACGGAGTCAACCTGACCATGATCGAGTCGCGCCCCACCAAGCAGATGCCCTGGGAATATATATTCTTTGTGGACTGCCAGGGTCACGAGGCCGATGAGTCGATGAGCGCCGCCCTGGCTGAGTTGGAGCAGATGGCGTTATTTGTGAGGGTGTTGGGGAGCTATCCGGAAGCGGATTGATGCTGCCACGGACAAGTTTAATACCGTATTACGAGCGCGACCGGAAATGTCAGCGGGCGTACGCAGTCAATATATTATTGACGGAGATACTGAGGTGGACTATAATGGCCTCAGCCTCTAGCCCGCACGTTTCATAGATCGTTGGCGCTCGAACAGCTCAGGAGGAGTACGTTGCGAACACGAATTTTACTTGCCTCTATATTGCTTGTCGCATTCCTTTCAGTGTGCTCAATTTCGGCAGTGTGCGCACAAGCCGCCACAACCGAAAACGCACCTGCCGTCGAAGCAAAACCGGAGCCTGAGGTACAAGCCCCAGACCAGGCGGCCAAACCTGCCCAGGATGCTAAACCCGCTGAACCGGCTCCTGCGAAGGAGGCCAAGCCCGCAGAGTTGGCCCCTGCTAAACCTACGGCTCTGTCGGCGCCCGACACTGCTCCGGTGATAACCGCCACCACTGAGGTCAAAATTGAACCCGCAGCGGTCACCGAACTGACGCCGGACACGGACGTATTCCGCCGAAGCCCGAAAATCGACGGGGTGATAAACGATGGCGAATGGGATGCGTATTATAGCTTCAGCACAGGCGATCTTGAGCTGACTACCTACGTCAACTGGGATGCGGGCAACCTGTATTTCGCCGCAAAAGCCAACAAACCAATCGATCTGCTGGCCTACCTTGATGCTAATTGCGACGGATGGTATAACGGCGAGGATAATTTCGAGTTCAGGACACTTCGAGGCGCGGAAGGCGCAGATTCGCTGGTCGTAAACCGTTACGATTCACGCCACGCCAAAAGCCCGACTGCTGCCCCGGTCGCGCCCGAAGAGGCCGCGCTTGTTGAGATGAAGAGCGGCGTAATGGATGGAAAGACCAGCATAGAATTGCGCGTTCCAACATCTCTTATCCGAAGCTTCAAGGCTGTAGACGGCCGCAGGATAGGATTGCTCCTCACAGCCAGGACAGGCTCGTGGATCGGGTCAGGATCGCCGGGTGACACGAAAGAACTGACCCTGATAAGCAAAAAAATGGCATCTCTGGATCCTATTAAATTGGGTTTTGATATACGAGATGTCAAGATCGCGCTTGGAGATGAGTTGGTAGCCAAGCTCCACATAACCAACACAGGGCCGGACAGACTTGATGTGCGCAGCTATGTGATAGCAGGGGAAGGCAAGGCCGGGGACTATTTGAGCAGCCAGATGATTCGACTGGATGGCCTGCCGGCTAAAAAGCATATTTCCAGAGAAATACGATCGATTATCCCGCAGGATATGCCCCTTGGCAGTTGGGCGCTTGGAGCGGAGGTTATGACGGCGGACAGCAAGCTCGGAGGCGCTCTTTTGAGCTTCGAGGTAGTCGAGCCGTTCGAAGTAGCCATAAAACTGCCCATCGAACCGGTGAAGCCGACCGTTAAGGACGTGTCGGTTGGCGTGGTCGTCTCCAATAATAAAAGAAGCAGGGTGCGCGGCGAAGTAGTCTTAACGATGCCTGAAGGATGGGAAGTCTGGAAGGACGAGAACAAACGCGCCTTTGTTGCACCGAGCAAGGGATTCGGAAAGGTCACATTTAAGGTGAAGCCGCCTCTTGGGATCGTCGGACAGGTTCCGGTAAAGATGGATATAACGATTGGCGACAAGTCCCTTGAGACCAGCGGGAACTTTACAATGGCGAGTCAGTAGAGTCTTCTCAACTGATTATTGGAAGCAAGCGTCGGGGTAAGCTCCGGCGCTTGCTTTGTATTAGTCGGATTATTCCAGAACCACTCCGTCAGACTTGAGTTGTCCCTGAATCGCCTTGGGGTCGAGTTGGGACGGGGACGATTTTGAGTCTATCGCGATGGCGGCGGCGGTCCCCGCAGCCTGACCCATAACCATGCATTGAGTCATCCAGCGTGTCGAACCGGCTGCCTCGTGTGTCGCGCTGTGACATCGACCCGCCACCAGCAGATTATCCATCGATTCCGGGACCAGGGTTCGATATGGAATCGAATAGTAGCCTCCCGGCGGAAGACTGAACCCGGATTTTTTATCCATACCGGGTCCTTCGGTGTTATGGATGTCTATAAACGCACTTCCGAGGCCGATGCTGTCCGAAAATATCGTTTGATTTCTTATATCCTCTTCCGTGATGATATATTTGCCGTAGATGCGCCGAGTCTCCCGCACCCCTATGTGCGGCGCAGTTACTATCAGGTAGCTGTTTTGAAAGCCGGGGATCAACGCGCGCATCGCTTCGACGGCTTCCTGCACCTGCCTGCGACCCTCGACAGCCGCCTCGGTCAGGTCAAATGCCGATGAACCGTCCACCAGCATATGTGTGAAATTGGCGTTGATCTGGTCGGGTCGATGCGAATTGAACCAGAAGCCCATCAACTCGGACTGCCACGGGCGCATATAGCCCTGCTCGGCTGCGATTCGGCAGAAGTTTCTGAGCTTGTGATCCTCGCGCATATACTGCTTGACGGCGTCCGTGTCGACCCCGCCGACGGTATACATCAGCGTCACCGGCTGCATTTTGCCATCGCTGTCCCTGCCGTGCATCATCCGACACCCTGCACGATATGCCACGTCACCATCCCCGCTGCAGTCTATCAGCACACTGGCAAGCGCGGCAAACCTGCCGGATTTGTTGTTCAAAATCACTCCGACCGGCTGACCGTTCTCTTTTACGACATCGGCGACCTGGCTGTAGAACAGCACCTCCAGCGACGCCTCTTCGGCCATCCTGTCCAGCAGGTATTTGAAACGCTCGATCTCCACAAACAGACCATCGTGACCGGCGGGAAAATAGTCCGCTTCATAATCCCTGACCGCTCGGTCGACTATCTCCGCGGGTATGCCGCCGATTATGTCACCCTGGCCCTGAGAGCCACGGAACTGGGCGATCTTTGAGTGCAGACCGGCTGTGGCAATCCCTCCGAGACACCCGGACTGCTCGATGATAAGCGTTTTCAGGCCACGGCGCGCCGCTGCCAGACCTGCACAGATGCCGGCAGGACCGCCACCGGCGACCACTACATCGTGATCATCGAGCAGTTCGATCTGCCGGGCAGGATCTGTGATGAATCTTTTTGTCATGGTAAAGATTCTTTCTCTATTTGTTCGTTACCATCGGGAAATCGTCTGTTCGGAACGGAGATGCGGGCAGGCCGTCTTTGTTCCATAGATTGACAACCGGGCAGTTCGCCCAGCCGTATCGCACGGCTACCGGTTCCTTGACGGAATCCGCGCTGACCACGACCTTATTGCCGCCGACTACTTTGGCATTCGCCCAGACGAACTTTTTGTCTTCCCCTGCGATAGCAAAGCCGGTCAACTCCCCGCCTCTGGATTCCAGACCTCTTCCGACGTTATCGAAGTAGAGGGTAATAGTCGAGCCGCTGCGTTTCATTGACCTGTAAATCGGCCCCGAATAGACTATATCCTGCTTATATGCGATTTTCTGCGCTGCCAGCGCAAGCCTTGCACCGACGGGTTCTTTGTCGCGCGGGTGAATGTCGTTTGGATTCCCCACATCCGTTATTACTGCCATCCCGGTGTTTGGAGATGCCTTCAGGGTGAGAAGTTGGGCTTCCCGAAGCTCCGCCCATGCGCTCTCCATCGGCGTATCCTCGATCTTCATAAACGGCGCAAGTTGAACGAACAGGAACGGGAAATCGCCCTGTTTCCACGCATCGCGCCAGCTTTTGATCATTCCGGGGAAGAGTTTTCGATAGGCAAACGCCTTGCCTGCGTTGTTTTCGCCCTGATACCAGATAGCTCCTCTGAATGCGTAGGGAACCAGCGGGTTGACCATCGCGTTAAACAGCACCGATGGATGATTCGGGCCTTCGGCCTTCTTTTCATATTCCTCGGCAACCCAGTTTGCCAATTCCGGCATTGCCTTGAACCCGTCCAGACTTGTCCAGGACTCGACTGATGTGCCCCCCCAGGATGTATTTATCAACCCAACCGGCACCTGCAGTTCCTTTTCGATGTCCCGACCGAAGTAGTATCCCACCGCGGAGAATCCCGGCGTAGTCGTCGGGCCGCACATAACCCAGTTGCTGTTGATCTCGGTCAGCGGCGTATAGGACGTTTTCAGCGGGACCGTGTAGAGGCGAATCATGGAATTTCTGGATTCGAGTATATCCTTCTCGCCATTGGTCGTGTTTTTCACAGTCCAGGCCATATTGGACTGGCCGCTGCAGATCCAGACCTCGCCGACAAGGATATTTTTCAACGTCAGATCGTTGATAGTCATAGTAAACGGCCCGCCTGCCTTAAGCGGCGCAAGCCGAACCATCCAATTGCCGTCTTTGGCAACTGTCGATACTTCCTGATTCTGGAATTTTACCGTGACCTTTTCTCCGTTATCCGCAGTTCCCCATACAGGAGCTTCGATCCCCTGCTGAAGCACCGCGTTATCGGTAAAAATAGGCGCCGGCGTTACTGCAGCACCTGCCGCAACCGCCAGCATAGCAAAGATCGTTCCGAATACTATCAGCCTGCTCATAGTTCCTCCACAAAAATACAATATGCAAATATTATTTCTGTTTTAGCGTCCGTCAGCGATTCTTCCTCCGCTTTTTCCGACACAACCGAACAAGATCGCGGGGATAGCATTTCACAAGCGGCACGCACGCAAAAAGAGCCGCCTTTTGCCGGCGCTGTTTTGGGGATTTTGATGCAACAATTTACGGAGCCGGGACCTTAACGCTGCCAGCGCCTTTGCAGTTTTCGCAATCTTTGGCTCCCACTCCAAACACCCCGCCTTGTTTGCCCTTGCCGAGACAGACAGGACATTGGACATCGACAAGCTCAGGTTCGGGCGGATTGGCTATGCTGGGATCGATGACTCCGGATGCCGCTATTTCTTCGGCAAGTCCGGTTTCGTGTTCCGGCTGGGCTGCCGCAAACTGCGCCTGAAGTCTTTGAATCGCCTGCTGCGCCGGAGCATATTCCGGGTCAAGCTCGGCGGCCATTCGATATTCTCTGACAGCCTCATCCATCCTGCTGACAGATTCGTACATAACTGCAAGATTAAAATAGGCTTTTGGGGTTTCTTGTATGCGCAGGGCTTCCTCGAATGCCCGGATTGCGCGGGGTCTGTCCCCTTTCTGGCAATATGCGGCTCCCAGATATGAACACGCTTGCGCATCGTCGACATTTTGTCTCACTTTTTCCAGCACCTTGATGGCGGCGTCGATCTCACCCTCCTTGAGCAAGCGCAGTCCCTCTTCTTTGGTGATGACTTCCGGTGGCGAATCCATAACAAACCCTCCTCACTACCCAGCAGTGGAGACAACGGTCATCTACTGCCTATTACTTAGTCAACTGCGCGATTACTCCTCCTATGATCCCTCGTTGTCTTTGGATGACATATCGCGCAGGCACACGCAAAATTCACATAAACTCTTTCGCTGCAATGGTTGAAGTTGTATAATGCGGGCAATGAGCGCGCGCAAAACAACGAAACGACGGAGCTACTCATATCGCACAGTCAGAAGA
>JAAYKE010000072.1 GCA_012522575.1 Armatimonadota bacterium
ATATCCGCCCAGTCACACGCCTCCGTGCCGCCGGCTCCCGCATTGATTTCCATAATGGCATTAGAGGCGTCGTGCTCCCCGGAGAGCAGAGTTTCAAGCTCCAGTCGAGCATAGTCCGCCTCGATGGCCTCGAGTTCGGAGCGCAGTTCGGCGGCATCGGAGCTTTCGTCGTCTTCTATCAGTTCGGCAAGCTCGACAAGGTCGCTGACCCGGCTTTGGAGTTTTGTAAACGGCTCCACGCCGCCTTTGAGATCGCTGAGTTTTTTCAGGGTCTTTCTAGCCTCTGCGGCATCATCCCAAAAGCCCTGCTGACCGGAAATCTCCTCCAGACGATCTATTTCCCTCGACATTCCGGCCAGGTCAAAGATGCCCTCCCAACTCTTCGAGGGCTGCTCCCAGCGTGGAGGCGCGGTCATAAATATCTTTAAGCACCTTGGTTACTCCGATTTTTCATTGAGATTCTATCTTTCCCAGACAACATTTCTTGAACTTTTTGCCGCTTCCGCACGGGCACGGATCGTTGCGACCCACCTTTTGCGATCCCGATGGCCTGGGAGCCGCGTGCGGACGCGCCATAGGACTCGACGTCGTCGGGTCCGCCATTCCCTGTGGTTCGCCGCCTGACAGTTCGACCACGTTATCGTAGGTCATCCGTCGTCTTTTGGGCGGCTCCTGGGTCTGGACGCGATACATCACCCGCACCATATCGTCCTGTATGCTGGTGAGCATCTGCTGGAACAGATCGTAGGCCTCTCTTTTATACTCTACCACCGGGTCGCGCTGGGCGTAACTGCGAAGACTGATGCCTTCGCGCAGGTAGTCCATTGCGTCGAGATGATCAATCCACTTGCGGTTAATCAGATCGAGGGCGACATGCCGCTCGATATCGCGCATAAGCTCAGATCCGACTTCCTGTTCCTTTAGCTCGTAGGTCTTTTCCACGATTTCGCCGAGCATATCCTCAAGCTCATCGCGCCTGAGACTCTTTAATTCGGCTGGCTTGATCAGGACCTCCAGCGGCAGTATCTCATTGACGTGATCGAAAAGCCCCTGCACATCCCATTCGTCGTAGTTCACATCCTCCCGGCAGAACATATTGAGCGCGTTTTGCATTGATTGGTGCAGATACCCGACAACAGTGGGTCTGAGGTCGGCGCCTTCGAGTATTTTGCGTCTCTGGCTGTAGATGGTCTCGCGCTGGACGTTCATTACGTCGTCATATTCGAGGACGTGTTTGCGAATATCAAAGTGATGCATTTCCACTTTTTTCTGTGCGCGCTCGATCATCCTGGAAAGTATTTTGGCGTCAATGGCCTGATCTTCCTGCCATCCGCTGAGCAAAAATGAGTTGGACCGGTCTCCGAAGAGCCTCCAGAGATCGTCTTCGAGGGATACGAAGAACTTCGAAAAACCCGGATCGCCCTGTCGTCCTGCGCGCCCGCGAAGCTGATTATCGATTCGGCGGCTTTCGTGACGCTCTGAGCCGATGATATACAGGCCGCCTCGCTGAACAACATCGAGAGCCTCCGGGCTGGAATTGTCGAACTTGTCGGGATTGTTGGTTTTCCACAGATCGAAGTCCCATGTCAGATCCGACATGTCGAAGTCCGCAAGGTCAGCGCCGGCTTCCTCTTCCTCCTCATCGGTGAGGTTGGTTCCGCCGAGGATAATGTCAACTCCTCTTCCGGCCATGTTCGTGGCGATAGTGACCGATCCTCTGCGACCGGCCTGCGATATGATATCGGCTTCTCTTTCGTGATATTTCGCGTTGAGAATGCTGTGTTCAATGCCCTCTTTGAGGGATTCTCTAAGCGTCTCCAGCCCGCTGTGGCTGATCTCCAAGGCCGCAGCCAACTCGGAGATGTTCTCATCTGAAAGCATATCCGGATCAAGATCGAGCCTGCGCGCAAGTTTTTTGAGGGACGGGAGATCCAGTCTGCTGGTAGCTCCCTTTTTGCCACCCGGAGCGGGATGTCCGCCGAACATAACGAAACTGCCTCCGGACTGGTTATACCGGTTAGCATGGACGCGGAACTTGCCCGCAGCGCATTCCTCAGCATATTCCGCAGGGAACACGTCCTTTGGCTGCTCCCTCGCGATTCTGGAAACCAGCACCCCGAGGTAGTCGGTATCCTCGGCGTTATCCTCATCTTTGAGCCAGATTCCGCGCACTATGCCGGACTGGTCCTTGACAGGGAGATAATCGCCGGCAAATTCGGCCACTGTAGCGTCAAACTTGGAATTGATCAGCGCGTGGGCTTCTCGTTTCTCGTCTGCGGATAAATCGGCGTTCTTTTCCAGCCTGTTTCGCAGCAGAATTGTCGCGCCGAGCAACTGCAACTGCTCAGAAAGCAGGCGTTCGCTGATTCTTTCGGATACCTGAATCGACCGTGTTCCGACCAGCACAGGTTGTTCGCGCACATGGGCATTTAGGACTTCGATGGTTATGCCTCGGAATTTCGCTTCCTCGGACTTGTAGACCACATCCGGCACGTCCTTGCGCATCACCGCGCGGTTTGTCGGCACTTCGACTACGTCAAGCGCATAAATCTTGCGGAATTCGTCCTCTTCGGTCTTGGCGGTTCCGGTCATTCCGGCAAGTTTGTCGTAGAGCCTGAAGTAGTTCTGGTAGGTGATGGTGGCAAGGGTCTGGCTTTCTTCTTCCACCTGAGCGCCTTCCTTTGCCTCGACCGCCTGGTGCAACCCGTCGCTCCATCTTCGGCCAAACATAAGCCTGCCGGTGAACTCATCAACAATAATCACCTGGCCATCCTTGACCACATAGTCGATATCCTTGCGAAAGACCGCATGCGCTTTAAGGGCGGCGTTTATATACTGGTTCGTATCGAGATTTTCCGGGTCGCTGAGGTTGCCGCATCCGGTCATTTCCTCGACTTTGGCGGTTCCCTCCTCGGTGAGCATCGCGGTCTTGGCCTTTTCATCGACCGTGTAGTCGCGATCCCTCACCAGCCTGCGCGCAACTCGATCCATTTTATAATACATATCGCTGGAGCGGTTGCCTGAGCCGGAGATGATTAGCGGGGTTCGCGCTTCGTCGATTAGAATGCTGTCGACCTCGTCCACTATGGCATAGTGCAATTCTCTCTGCACCAGTTCCGCCGCGTTGAACGCCATATTATCGCGCAGATAATCGAACCCGAACTCGTGGTTTGTGCCATAGGTTATGTCGCAGGCGTAGGCTTGCTGGCGGCTGATAGGTCTGAGTTTTTCCCATTCCTTCTCATCTTCCGGGATATATTCTGGATCGTATAAAAATGAGCGACCTGTCTCAGAGGTTTCTGCGCTCTGGCCGTGTATCGAGCCTACCGTAAGGCCTAGGATGTCGAAAATCGGGCCGTTCCAGCGCGCGTCACGCTTGGAAAGGTAGTCGTTGACCGTCACCAGATGCGCGCCTCGTCCCGTTATGGCGTTTAGATACAAAGGCAGAGTCGCCACCAGGGTCTTACCCTCGCCGGTTCTCATTTCGGCAATGCGTCCCTGATGCAGAACCATGCCGCCAATCAACTGCACGTCGAAATGTCTCAAGCCCAGTGTGCGAACGCCGGCCTCCCGCACAACGGCAAACGCCTCCGGCAAAAGAGAGTTGAGAATCTCACGCGAGGCTTCTTTTCTTTCTTCGTCGGAGAAATTGTCGATCTCGACCGCCGTCTTATAGCGTGCCTTGAACTCGTCGGTTTTTGCCCTAAGCTGTTCGTCGCTGAGCGCCTGCATAGACGGCTCGAGCGCGTTTATCTTCTCGACGATTTTGCGGAAACCTTTGATTTCGCGTTCATTTGAACTGAAGAGTTTGAGGAAGTTCATATTTTTTCCCACTGTAACAGATAAAAAGGGAAACATTGGGCTATACCCGCTGCTTCCCTGACCACTTGAAATCGCAATAGTTCGCTTTCAGCGAGCAAGAAAATGTCAATCCGAGGAGGAGCGATGAATAACCTGCTATTCAATCGTGCCTTGAAGCCGACTTCCATCGCATTCGAAATGACGCTTATACTCGATACTCACCATTCCGGAGCAGTCAATTGAAATCTCAATTAACCCAATCATACATTATCACAGGGGACGCTTGCTGTCAACAGAACGCATCGGCAAAGCGGCGGCGGACAACTGCAAATACCCTTGCGCATCGAGCGTCATTTGCGTGCCGCGAAACGCCGTAATCCAGCGTCCGCTGTCCTCTCTGGTCAAGCCCAGCAACAGCTCCTCCCGCAAGCCCGCATTCATCAGACATTGCTGTACCGCTGCCTGATCCTGGTTTGCCGAACAAGCCAGTTGGGAGCTGTAGTCGATATGCTCTGCGCCTGCAGGGTCCGGAATTGCGTAGATTCGGATGGGTTTGCCATCAAGCGAAGAGGTCAGCACATACATTCCATGCGCGACATCACGCAGGCACTGCCATTTCATATCCGAAGGCAACTCGATAATGTCCTTGTCCACCTCTTCAAGGATCTGCGGGACGCTATTGTCGACAAAGGCCGCCATCTGATTGCGCAGCAGCCCGCCCAAAATAACCGCCAACACACAGCAGGAGAGCATAAATGCAAGCACCGACCTGCCCGCATACGACCTGGCCGCCAGCAACTGTCCGACTATGCCCAACCCTGCGCCAATGAGCGCCCCTGCCGCCGCCCACGCAATTCGCTCACTTGGGTTTATCGGAGCGCGAGTGATCGCCGTCGACACCACCGCGATAACCAACAGGCTGAATACGCCGGACCAAAGGGGAGCCCACGCGATAGCCCTTCGAGGGGAAACCAGCCCGGTCGCAAGTCCAAACGCAACCGGGACAGGAAACACACACAACGCCGATTTGACTATGTAGCCCGGCAAATAGGCTTGATAGCGTATAACAAAATATAAAAACACAACCGCAGTAAGAATGCCCAACAGCCCTACTGTGAGATTTCTCTGCAATCTGCTATTCGTTCCGCTATTCACGGTATCGCCCATACGCACTGCTCCTTGGATGGAATCTCCGTGATCTCTGAATGCCACAATTTACTTCCGCACATATTACCACAGAATATCCGTAGACGCTAATCATCAGGGATAGTGTAACAGCTCACGAATGATGAGTACTCCTGTCCGTAGTGTCCGATCTCCGTCTCGGACTAGGCTAGGACAGATGCCAGCTGCCTACTACACTTGAATGCGTCAAGTAAATTGTCATTCCGAGGCAAA
>JAAYKE010000073.1 GCA_012522575.1 Armatimonadota bacterium
CCTCGGCATTTGCCTCGGAATGACAATTTACTTGACGCATTCAAGTGTAGTAGGCAGCTGGCATCTGTCCTAGCCTAGTCCGAGACGGAGATCGGACACTACGGACAGGAGTACTCATCATTCGTGAACTGTTACTCAAACCTTGTAACCTTGCCTCTATCGCTCAGGAACTGAACTATGTCTGCTGATTGTGTTGAACTGGAGGAGAGCGCGCCGCCGTGGCATGGGCCATACGCGCTAAGGGCCTTTCGCCACCGCAACTATACGCTCCTCTATTTCGGCCAGCTCATATCCCTTTCAGGCACATGGCTGCAGGGACTTTCCCTGCCATACGTCACCTTTACCCTCACCGGGTCAAAACTGCTGCTTGGGATCGTTGCTGCTGCGGGAATGTTGCCCTCGCTGATAATAACCCTGCCATCGGGAGTAATAGCCGACAGGTTCAGCAAAAGGCGCATCGTCATCATAACCCAGATTCTGCTGATGATGCAGGCGCTGACTCTCGCTGTGCTAACCTTTACGCATAGCTTACAAGTATGGCATATCATAGCCCTTGCGGCGTTTGCTGGCTTTGCCAGCGCAATGGATTTGCCGACTCGTCAGGCTATGATTGTAGAACTCGTCGGCAAGGAAGACCTCGCTAACGCAATCGCGCTGAACTCTACTATGTTCAACTTGACCCGCATAGCAAGCCCGTTTGTCGGCGGCGTCGTGCTCGCTTTGGTTGGTCCCGCGTGGTGTTTCATGGTCAATGCGTTCAGCTATCTGGGCGCGATCATCGGCCTGTTGATGATGAGAAACGTGCGAGCAAGAAAACAGGCCAGCAAGGATGAGTCGATGACGGCTCAGATTCTTGAGGGCTTCGGTCATGTTTGGGATAACAAGTTGACACGGACGATGTTGATCCTGCAATCTGTCTCCACACTGATGATAGGCCAGTATGTCATCTTCTTTCCTGTCTATGCGCTCAAAATATACGAAGTCGGCGCGATGGGGCAGGGAGCGATGACCGCGGCAGTGGGGTTAGGAGCGCTGGCTGCCGCAATGATCGTATCATCGCTGGGACATCGATATCAGCTAAAAGACATAGTGATCGTCGGCGGAGTTCTGGCCCCGCTCGGCCTTATCGGGCTTGCCTTATGCGGCAGTTTCTACGCATCTCTGGCATGTCTCGTTGTAGTAGGCATTGGAATGATGTCCTTTACTGCCTCGGCAAATACAATTATGCAAATGGAGGCTCCGGATAGTCTGGTGGGCAGGGTGATGAGCGTCCGCGCACTGGTGCTGTTCGGGTTAGGAGCGCCGGGAGCGGTTATGCTGGGACGCCTTTCGGAATTGAAATACATAGGCGTATCAGGCACGCTGCTTATTTGCTCGACAGTTGCGCTGGCGGCTACAATATACTTTTCACTGACTCTGGCAAAATCCAAACAAGCCGATTCGCAGTCAAACATTCGCGCTGCGTCGGTAATCGAAAAATCAACGGACTAATCTGTATTGAATATCAAATCAAAACAAACTGATGCAATAATTCTGGCGTTATCCTCAAAAAGAGCGGCTGACTTTGCTCAACTGGCCCCAAACGGACGGAAGCCCTTCGTCAAGCTCAACGGAAAGCCCGCTATCTCCTACCTTATATACAGCCTGCGACAATGCAGCATGTTAAATAAGGTTATACTGGTGACCGATTGCCCTGACTGCGATTGCGTGCCGGAGGCGGATGCGAGCGTTCTTGTTGATGGCGATATGAATCAGGCTGTGCTGGCGGGGATAGGTTCGGTTACAGCCGGCAGGTGTCTGTTGATGAGCGGTGATATGCCTCTCGCGTCATCAGGTTCGGTAGCCGATTTATTGGAGAACGCCCCGGATGGCGACATAGTCTACCCGATAGTCGAAAAAACGGATATGGCGAGATTGATGCCCGGCAAAGTCACGTTCTATCTGGATACAAAAGAAGGCAGCTTTACCGGGTCGAGCTGCCTGCTTTTCGACTCGCAAATCGCAATGTCCAGACAATCGGTCATCACCCGCCTGCTGTGCGCTCGTTCCGATCCCAGGCAACTGCTCGGACTGCTCGGGCCGGGCCTTGCACTGAAGCTGATGCTCGGCAGGACATCGATCGACGATCTGCAAACGCAGCTATCAAATGCGCTGGATATGAACTGTCGAGTCTACATAACCAAATATGCGGAACTGCTCATATCAATCGACTCTACCGCAGATGTGCCGCTGATTGAGAAGCATTTAAGCCTGCCTGCTTAGTTATATCCCGCCGGCAATCTCATCTTCGGACAAATTAGAGTAAACGCCCATCACGCCGCGCACGCTTAGAGCTATGTCCTGAAGCTGATTGGCGTCCCCTTTTATCGACCCTTGAAGGTAGACTATCTGGTTGGTGGACTTCACTTTAACGTCAGATGCGTCCACCACGCTTTGCCGCGCCAGCTTATCTCGCACAGCTTTCTCGATCTGCTCATCGGTGAACTCACCCGCAAACTGCTCACTTGCAACCAGGGTCGATATCGGGCCGGGCACTGCGTATGGTATTTCACTTGGGTCGGTCTGGATCAGGCTGTATCCAAAATGTGCATCGACAGGCGTTTGCTTTGATTCAACAACTTGTATCTCATTGATCACCTCATCGATCTCCTCTATATTGTATGCGAGGTTCTCCGCTCGTTGCTTCTGAGCATCAGTCTGGACCTGACCGCGCAGAACCGCTACATGATCCTTCACATCCACTTCGACATCCATTAGCCCGAGGACGTCATCGGCGATGATGTTAGCCTTAATACGTAGAGCGCTGAGTTTAGATGCGACAGCCATGATAATGCCCTTCCTTTATTGACGTTGGATAACTCATGATTAGCATACTCTTCCGCAAGTCCCGGCAAACGATGACCGCAAAATGAAACAAGCCCGGCATATTGTCGTTGGAAAGTGGGCGTCTTATGCTGTCCTTGCGCTGGTAACAACTCACTTTTCGTGAGTGATTGTAGTGCCTAGCCTCTGTCCCAGCCATACAAACTATGTCATTTCGAACGTAGTGAGAAATCTGCTTTTTCGATGTCCGAGGTCAGATGTCCGAAGTTCGAGCCGGTATCGCCAACCCATTCCCAAGCTCTAACCTCCAACTTCTAACCTCTAAATCGTAGTGGCTGGCCTCTGTCCCAGCCAGGCAATCTATCAATGAACACCTTCTGTCCGAGACGGAGATCGGACACTACACTCAGGGGTACTAATCATTCGTGAGCCGTTACTTACGCTGAACCTATTCCCTGTCTGTGCTGTGTCTGCTATAATCTGGGAGATGACACCTCAAGAATTTACTGAACAAGACAAACAAATGGCTTTTGCGCGTGCCGTAGCCACCCTAAAGGCGGAAGGGGAGGCGGTGCTTGCGATGTGCGACAGGCTGGACTCCACTTTTGCAATGGCCGTGGAGTCTGTGCTGACCTGTCGCGGCAGACTGGTGGTTACGGGGATGGGCAAATCCGGAGCCATCGGACGCAAACTGGCGGGCACATTTTGCAGCACCGGAACTCCATCTCTGTTTTTGCATCCGGCGGAGGGAATACACGGCGACCTTGGCATGGTGACCGGCAACGATGTCGTGCTGGCGATTTCCAACAGCGGCGAGTCAGAGGAAATCGCGCACATTTTGCCTGCGATAGGTCGAATAGGCGCAAAGTTGATCGCAATGGTAGGCAGGTCGGAATCCACCCTGGCAAGCTGTGCCGACATTGTGCTGGATACGTCAGTCGAATGCGAGGCGTGCCCGCTCGGCCTTGCTCCGACCACAAGCACCACTGTCCAGCTTGCGCTCGGTGACGCGCTTGCCCTTGCCGTGATGGAGGCGCGCAGGTTTACTCATGAGGATTATGCGCTCTACCATCCGGGCGGCGCGCTGGGACGCAGGTTATTGCTGAGGGTAGGGGATGTGATGCGCACCGGCAGCGAGATGGCTATAGTGGAATCCGATATCGCGTTGCGGGATGTGCTTTTTGCGATCACTAGAGCGGGCGCGGGCGCGGCATGCATAGTAGACAAAAACGGATTGCTGCTTGGCATTATTACCGACGGAGACGTCCGCCGTGCGCTGCTTTCCGATGAAAAAGCTCTGGCCAGGCCGGCCTCTGAGGTAATGATCAGCAACCCTCGCACCATCTCCCCGGACAGGCTGGCAACAGAAGGGCTGCGTAAGATGGAAGGCCCGCCCAATCAAATCGGTGAAATGCCGGTGCTGCTCGATGGCAAACCGGTGGGCATGCTGATGCTCAAAGACCTCGTGGCTGCGGGTATCGTTTGATGAAAGACAGGCTTTGCAAAATCAAAATGCTGGCGATGGACGTAGACGGCACTCTCACCGCCGGTGATATGATCCTTTTTGACGGCCACCAGGTGAAGCGTTTCAATGTTTACGATGGACTTGGAACCCGACTTGCTATGAACTATGGCCTCGGAATTGCCTGGATAACGGGCAACACCTCCGCAGCCGTAGCTGACAGGGCAAAATCCCTTGGCGTGACCGATGTATATCAGGATGCGCGATACAAAACCGAGGCTCTCAGGAGCTTGTGTGCGTCCTATTCCTTAAACATGGACGAGATCGCCTATATGGGCGACGATCTCAACGATATCCCCGCTCTCGAACTCGCCGGAGTAGCCATTGCGGTCGCTAACGCGTGTGATGAGGTAAAGGAACGCGCCGATATCGTGACGCGACGCAGCGGAGGACATGGAGCTGTGCGCGAGGTAATCGAGATGGTATTGAAGGCCCGCGGCGAATGGGAAGCCGCTGTGCAGAGCTTTCTTTGCGAACTCAAACGGGAACAACAGGATGAGTCCGGGCCGGAGGCCGTCGCCTGATGGCGCAGCTTACAATATTACACACCTCCGACTTTCATAACAAACTCACCGAACCTCTCGCCTCCAATCTCAGAGACCTGAAATCCCAACATCCGAACAGCCTGATGTTAGATTCCGGGGATGCTATTTGGGCTGGCAATATATTCTGGCGGCCGGGTGGAGAACCGATCCTGGATATGATGAACTCCGTGCCCTATGACGCGATGTGCATGGGTAATCGTGAGTATCATTTCCTGTCTAAAGGCCTCATCGAGAAAACCTCCCGCGCCAACTTCCCTGTTCTCAGCGCCAATCTTCGTTCGGCCAACCCTGCCCATATAAATGTAGTGGCCGGGCCTGTGTCCCGGCCATTTTCTGGCAATAAGGAATACGTGACAATAGACGTGGGTTTTCGAGTGACGATATTCGGCCTGACGGTGCCGTGCATTACAGAAGATATGCGCGTCAAACGCATCGCCCATCAATATTTTATCGACCCGATTGAAGCGGCTGCCGACTTAGCGCCCAGGCTGCGAGTGGAATGCGATTTGCTCGTAGCTCTCACACATATCGGCCTAGAAAAGGATCGCGATCTCGCCGAGGCAGTTCCCGGCATCGATCTAATCCTTGGAGGGCATACACATACTACCGGCGAATTCCGATCCGGCAACACGGTCATATTTCATTCGGGTATGTATGCCCGTTGTGTTCGTAAAATAGAGGTCGAACTCGACGCCGGGGAGGTCAAAGTGACAAGCGAACTATTCCCGTTGGGAAAGGCGTAGAAGAGACGTGAGCAGCATTTGGTTAATCATACCTGTTATATTGGCGGGAGGCGGGATAGGCAGGCTTGTCCACCGGCTCTGGCGCGACTCCGATGCCCCTGCGTTAGACAGATACGTTTTAGACATCTCTATGGGCATGGGCCTGCTCTCCCTTGTCTATTTCGCTATGGCGGCGTGCCAGATCCTATCCGGGCCTTGGCCACTGATTCTCTGCGCTGTTTTAAGCATACCTGGCATACCGTTAATTGTCGACATTGCCCGTTGGCTCAGAACCCGCTCAAAATTCACGCCTGTCACAGTCCTCTGGATCATACTCTTCACCGGCATTGCGGCTGCAATGTTGATTCCCGCCCTTGCCCCTCCTACCAGCGCTGATTGGGACTCTCTGGCTTATCACCTTGCCGTTCCCAAGCTATATTTGCAACACGGCGGTTTTTTCTATATCGACCTCGCCTCGCATTCAAACTTCCCATTTTTGGTCGAGATGCTGTACACCCCGGCACTGTCTATTGGAGATGCCTCCGGCGCGAAGCTGGTTCATTATCTATACGGCGTGCTGTTGGCGTTTTCTGTCGCGCTTCTCGCCAAAAGACACTTTCACCCAAAAGCTGCACCCCTGGCTGCGCTTGCTATTGCGAGTATGCCATTAGTCATGTGGGAGGCCACCACCGCCTATATCGACCTTGCGACTGCTTTATACGCAGTGCTTGGTGTCTATCTATTGCTGGAATACCTGGACAAACCTAAACTGCACTTCCTTATCGGATGCGGCATAGCGGCTGGATTCGCGGCCTCGACCAAGCTCACCGGCCTGGCTCTATTTCCTTTGCTTGCCATCTGGCTTCTAATCGATCGCTTCTACGCAAATCGCACCATACAATGGAAACAATCGCTGCTTATATGCGGCGTTGCGCTGCTGGCGTGCTCACCGTGGTATATAAAGACTTTTATCTACACAGGCAGCCCGGTCTACCCGTTTTTCTACCCTATCTTCGGCGGCAAAGACTGGAGCATGTCGCTTGCAGACAACTATTCGATGCTCCAGGCGAAGTTCGGTCAGGGTCACGACTTTGCCTCATTCATACTTCTGCCCTATGATCTGACGTTTGAGTCGTGGTCTTTCTACGACACGCCCGGGCTTTTCCCCGGCCCTATATTTCTTATAGCCGTACCCTTGTTGCTGTTTGCCAGATATCGCTCCAGCAAACTGGCCGGGCTGGCGATGTTCTTTATGGCGCAACTTGTTATCTGGTTCTGCCTGACGCAGCAGAGCAGGTATTTGATACCGGCGTTTGCAATTCTCGCGGTGATAATCGCAGCGATTGCCTACACAGACGAGCGCATGAAATACATCCGCACCGCACTCATCGCTGCGTTCACTGCAACAGCCGTGTTTGGCATACTCACGGAGTCGGATATGATAAAGATCGCATATCCGTATGTGGTCGGACATCAGACCCAGCAGCAATATCTCTCCCGCTACTTGTCGATTTATCCGGCCCAGGAGTGGATCAACTCACACACGCCAAGCGATGCCAAAATAGCGATGTTTGGCGACACTCGCGGGTTCTATCTCGACCGCCCATATTTTTGGGCAGACCCCGGACACAATTTGAAGTTTACAAGGGATTTCGACAGTGCCGACGAGTTCCTGGCGTACCTGAAGACACAGGGTATATCTTATGCTATGATTAACACATACATGATACCTTCGCGAAAAAACGCCACCGGAACCGCGAAACATATACACGATTTAATTGATGACGGGCGGTTGCAAATGGTCTTTGAGGGATCTGCCGTGGTGCTGAAAGTTAAATGAAACTGAGCGTAATCATACCTGTCTATAACGAAATGGACACCATCGAGGAAGTGCTGCGACGTGTCCGTGCAGTTGACATAGAAAAAGAAATAATCGTCACCGATGACTGTTCCACCGACGGTTCCAGAGAGTTTCTCAGAGGCCAGCAGGACATCATTCTGGTCGAAAGCGACCGCAATCAGGGCAAGGGCAGGTCGATTCGATCTGCTCTGCAGCACGTCACCGGCGACATCGTTCTTATACAGGACGCCGATTTGGAATATGACCCCAACGACTACCCCGCGCTCATTAAACCCATCATCGACGGGGAAGCCGATATAGTCTACGGCAGTCGATTTCTCGGCAAAAAACCGAGGATGCGTCGCATTAACTATATAGCCAACAAAGTTTTCGCGGCTCTCGCGAGCTTGCTTTACGGAGTCAAAATCACCGACGAGGCCACTTGCTATAAAGCCTTCAAAACCGATGTGCTGAAAAGCATAGAGTTGCGCTGCAACCGTTTCGAGTTCTGCCCGGAGGTAACGGCGCGGCTTCTTAAGCGCGGCTATCGATTCAAAGAGGTGCCGGTTTGGTATGAAGCCCGCACCCACGCTCAGGGTAAAAAAATCACGTGGAAAGATGGCGTCGAATGCATCTGGACGCTGCTGAAATACCGTTTCACAGGCTAAAGGAGCCAGCAATGAAAATCGCTATTATGACGGACCTCGAAGGCGTCGCCGGGGTGGTAGATTCGGTAAACTGGTGCAACGAAACCAGTCGTTACTACGAGCTTGCCAAAGACCTGCTCACAGGCGAAGTCACCGCCGCCATTGATGGGTTTCGTGAGGGTGGAGCGACCGAGTTTCTGGTAATAGACGGCCACGGCTGCGGTGCAATAAACATCTGCCTGCTGGATCCGGCCGCAGAATATGCCAGGGGATGGGTCGGCCCGTGGCCATTTGGCATCGACGAGTCCATCGATGCAGTCGCGTGGGTCGGCCAACACGCCAAAGCGGGCACAGAGAAAGCCCATCTCTGCCACACCGGCTCTATGAACGTGATAGACTTTTCCGTAAACGGCATATCCATCGGCGAGTTTGGAAAATTCGCATTCTGCGCTGCAGAGCTTGGCATCCCATCGATATTCGGTTCCGGTGACGAGGCATTCACAAAAGAAGCGCAAGCTCTCATACCCGGCATCGAGACCGTCATCGTAAAAAGGGGAGTGGCCATCGGCACAGGTGAGGA
>JAAYKE010000074.1 GCA_012522575.1 Armatimonadota bacterium
GGACGATCTCGTGCTTCACAAACCGCCGGAGTGTGGATCGCATGCTATACGCAGTGCTTGCCTATCAGAATAGACAGTGGGATGAGGCTTATCGGCCAAAGCAATTTACACACAAGGCTTGACGCTAACAGATCATTAACAGTTTGCTGATATGGGTTGGTGTTGGCATAATTACATATCCCATTGTATGGATATGGGGCATGATTGACGCATATAAAGTGGCCGAAGCCTACAACCTGCAGCATTACGGCAGGAGGAGCTAGCGCCACTTCGGGATATGAACAGAGCGCCAGCAGAATGTCGAATCCACAGGCATCGCTCAAAGGGCGCTGTCCTCCATTATCACTTCGTTCGTTTCGGGATATCCGGGTTGGCAACGTCTGACACAGCGCCAACCCTCATACCCTGAAGCACAGAGTATTATGCGCTGATCTCTCCGCTTTATTAAGGCTGCCTGTATTCAGCCGCGGCGCTACTTTCTTTCCACAGGAACATAGTAGATTTTGCCGTCAACTTCATAGGCCAAAGTAGAACCATCCGGAGACCATGTCGGGTAGCGCTTGATTCCTTTATTAAGCTCCAGTTGGTGCTGATATTTGCCGTCTTTTGACGCCACCCATAGTTCCGAGCCGGTTATGTCGTGACCATCCTCAGTCGCAACTTCGTAAACAATGAAATTGCCATCCGGGGACCAGGCTGGGTTTTGGCCGGCGCCGAGATTGATATAAGCTCCTGTGTTGCTATCCGCAATATAGAGCTTGCCGCTGAGTCCGGGCGCAGCAACTGCGTCACCCGCAGGCGAAGTTTGCGGACTGAAAAAACCGGATTCGCCGTTTACATCGAGCAGTCTTTTCATCTCTCCCTTTTCGTCGACGGTCCAGAGTTCGTTACCGGTATTCGTAAACACGCTTTTGCCCTTCAATTTGCCCTCTGAAGCAGGCACCAATGCAGCAAAAGCAGTGGTAGTCACGCCTACAAACCCATTTGCGAAAAATGCAGCCGACAGCGCCGCAACCCTTGAGACAATTCCCTACCCCTTTGAAAGAGACTTAACACACTTCACGTTTCCGGATTCATCAACCGTTAACATGTCATCGCCGGCCTTGAATTCGATTCCATTCTTAGTGCATTGCGGCGGATAAAGATCGCTTTGCCAGTCTGTAATCTGAACCTGAGCCTGCCCGTCAGGACTTGATACAATCCCTGCCATAGCGGTCGTCTCGTCATCATAACGTATTCGATAAACCAGATTCGCACCATCTGGAGACCAGCTATACCGCCACCCGGCTAGTGGAGCTTGCGCTACTGTGGATATATTTCCCTGCCAGTCAGAGGTGTATAATCCGTCATACCTCGCGCTGGAAAACGCTATGTAGCGACTGTCTGCCGAAAAAGATGGCATTGTAAATCTGCCCTCCGGCGTTCTCAGTTGCACAGGCTCTCCGACTCTGATCTCAGCAGCGGATGGGATGATTGCAATCAACAAAAGAATGGCTGTAATCCACAATAAAGTCCTCATTCTATCCACCCCTTTTTGAATCACTTTTTGCAGGTAGCAGCAGACCAACTACATTAATTTCGAGTTTCACAAAAGCATCGCTCGAACCATCTGCCTTCGTTACTTTTGCGTTGCTTTTAATGTCGGCCTCCGAACGGATTAACTTACCTTCGGCATAGGCAAACCTGGTGTTGATAACCGCCGATTCAGTGCCCTCTAATTTCAGCTTTCCGTTTGCCTTATCAATTGTCTCGTATTTCAGCGGATAGCTGTATTTTGTCTCGATCAACGCGCAGTCATAGCCGTCGTAGTGCTCATATTTTACAAATTTGGAGTGTGTTTTTGCGACGATCTTATCCGTCTCATTAACCGCCACGCTGTAATCCTGCTCCCACTCGTCCCCAACTTTGATTTCTTTTCTCGGAAAGCCGTGAAAACTCATTTGGCCTAATATCGTCGCCAGTGATTTTTGTTGTGGCTTGCCCGGCAGCAAGGCAAGTTTTTCCAACCCTGCCACCTTTTTTACCGCTCCACGACTGTCTGTGGTGTAGACCATATCGGGCATAGTTATTACGCTGTCGCCGAACTCCGGGATTCTCACTATCCCCGACTGAAGTGACCAGCTCACCTTATACAGCCCGTCCTCGGCGGCTGTGACGCTCTGTCGAAAAAACATTTCAGTAACAGTATCCAATTGCTGTTCTTCGTTGGAGTTAAGCAATCTGTAGGAGCCGCGATTCATAATTTGGACCTGATAACGCTGAATTTGGTCTTCGAGATATTTGTATTGCAATTGAACCTGTTGGGGAGGGTTTTCGACTCTACCGCCTTCATCGATTGCCTGCGGCGCCTCGTCTGCGGGTTCAGCCGTATCGATTTCCGCCGCAGATGCGGCGATACAAAAGACGAATATCAATGCTAAGAACATATATGAAATGCGGCCCATAGACACCACCTTCTTTGGATCGTGTATCCTCGACATAGACACGTCATTTGTTGCAAGCACAGAGGGAGCAATTCTGTTGGCTCCCCCTGTGAATACAGAATTGAAGTTACTAATTGGGCACGAACTTAATGGCGTCGCCCATTACAACGTAACCGGTAGTAGTCCAGCAGGAGAGCTGAACATTCTTGCCGGGTGAGAACGCCCATGTGCCGAGCAGATTCCACTTGCCACCATTGACCTGCTGATTGACCTTTACGGTCGTTGAACCGCCATTATGATTGATAATATATGGCGCGGAAGCAGATCGATTCGTTCCCTGAGGCCACCACGCATAGACCGAATAGTTGCGGTTTGTGAGGGTGGGAGCCCATTTCGCCGGGTCACTGACGGCAGCGGTGCTGCGGTAGCGGTAGTTTGAGCCATATTTGTCGGCAGACGCCGTCCCTGCTGCCCAACTGCTGCCAGCCGAAAAACTGGCGCTTGTGTTGTCGACAATTATGTCGGAAACAGGGTCGTGCGGTGCAATGCCATAGTGCGATTGCGTGCCGTGCAGATATGCTCTTGCAGCTTCCTGTCGATAGTTGGCATTAGCAAGCTTCGCATTGTCGCCGCTGTGGTCGATGAATCCAACCTCGCACAGAATGGCTGGCATATTAGTATTCACGAGGACATAGAAATTGGCGGTCTTGTTGCCACGGTTGTAGGTACCCATGTGCGAGACCATTTCTGCGTTGACTTTGTTGCGGTAGTCTGCTCCGGTTGTAGAGCCGGGATATGAAAACGTCTCGGTTCCATAAGCGGCGCCGTTAAAGGCGTTGCAGTGTGAGCACAAAAACCTGTTGCAGCCGTTGTTGTTGGCAATATCGCATCGACCCTGCAGCGACACATAGGTATCTGACGTTCGGGTCATAACGACTGTTGCACCGTCCTGCTGGAACAGGTTTCTAGCGCGCACGCTAATATCCAGGTTGGTGGCGGCCTCGGTTATCCCATAGCCGACTGCTCCCGGATCAGAGCCGCCGTGGCCGGGGTCAATGCAAAGCTTTATCCAGGCCGCCTGAGCGCTGAAAGGAACTAGTGTCAAGGCGAGAACAATGACAACGCAAGTCAAAACATTTCGTCTTTCCAATGGTATTACTCCTTTCTCTAACAAACCTAGCTAGCGCAAATCAGTCTGATGAGCCATTAAATTGCCATTAAAACCTCCATTCTGAATGAATTCGACTCATTCAGCTGTGTTGACATAGTTGTACAAAAGCCAAAAGATTCCTCCTTTTAATCTAAAATAATTCCATTATTTCTGCATAAGGTTATTCTTATCAGGTATGTCGTTGTTCATCTCACCTGTATGCAACCTAATATATGACCGAAGGTCACGAGTGTGAACGTGCCAACATATATAAATATCCCGCCAAACACAACCCACCACCCCATGCGCCGACTCTCATTTCGTGCAATTCAGACCTCCAAAACAATTTGACACCGGGCGGTATCGAGTGATAATATCAAATTGTAGCCTATGACTCGGAGTAGTGGGATGACAAACTCGCCCATAACCCCTCTGGATAATCGCAAGCAGGTCATCTTAAAAGCCATTGTGACCGATTATGTTCGCACGGCTGAGCCAATCGGTTCGCGTGCGCTTATGACACACTACCGTCTTGGGGTCAAATCCGCGACTATTCGCAATGAAATGGCCGAGCTTGCCGAGTTGGGCTATCTGCATCAACCCCATACATCAGCGGGAAGAATCCCTTCGGACAGGGGTTACAGATTCTATGTCGACCGGTTGATGGGAGCCGCCGGGCTTGCTAAGACAGAAGCAGAGAGCGCTCGACACAAGCTGACGCCGCGTCGGGCGGAGATGGACTTGATTCTGGAACACGCCTGCAAGATTTTGTCCGATATGGCCCATCACGCCTCCGTTGCCACACATCCGTCATTCGAAGACGCCCGAATCAGCCATATCAGCGTCGCTCACATCGGCCCGGGCAGGATGCTTGCATTGCTCGTGCTCGACAGCGGAAGAGTGGTGCACGAGTTTTTGGACCTTTCATCGGAGGCGGGCGCGGTCAATTCACAAGTCGCTACGGACTTCCTTATGCGGATATTTGAGGACAAAACGCTGGAGTCGGCCAGCGCCGCTTCCCTGGAGGCCGAGGAGTCTGCCTCACTTGCAGAACTCTTCGCAAAGGTCCATGACTTCATAGCACGAGAGTCGTCGAGAGCCGGCGAGACGGATGTCACCACCGAAGGCGCCGGTTATATGGTGCAGCAGCCGGAGTTTCGTGACACCAAACGCCTGGAGGCTGTGCTGTCGGTTCTCGAACAGCGAAGCGCGCTGTATAAGCTGTTTTCCTCCACCTATCTTGGCCCCGGGGTATCGGTGATAATCGGCTCGGAAAATCCCGTTGAACAGATGCGGGATTGCAGTTTTGTCGGATCGCGCTACAACATATCCGGTCGACCGGCCGGCACAATAGGCATTTTAGGCCCCACGCGAATGGACTACCGCCGCGCAGTGAGCGCAGTCGGGTTCATGGCTCGAAACCTTGGGGATCTGCTGACTTCGTTGAGCGTATCCTGACCTATCTGTTCGGCGCACTTGAACTCAGCAACCGGATGTGCTGCCCCGATATGATTACCCCGCCCCGAAACGACACTCCAACAAAATCTTTTTTTACTAGCCCGCGCTTGGGTGCTTGATTATATCGCCCTCCTGCGGCGCGCTCCCGCCTTCAACGGAGTCGAATTTGATCTCAGCGGTTTTTTCGTCAATGTCGGTTATCGTGCCAACTGCGATCAGTTCGGTCATCACCTTGAGCACTTCCCCTGTGTCCGGGTCTTTGAGCACTTTTCCTTTTTTGTGAAGCTCAACTTTGTCTCCGAGCCGATATCCTTTGGATGTGCCCGTGTTTGCAACCACAACCAAACCTTCGACGTCGAGGATAACTCCATCAGGACGCACGGGAACTCTATTTTTGGGAGTGAGAGTCAGTTTTTTAGAGTCAATAGCTGCGCAAAAATTCTGCACCCAATCGTCGATCGCCTTTTGAGTGGCCACGCCCAGAATTGTGTTCATAAAATCACTGCTGCCAAACTCAATTCCCGCCAGAAAATGCCTGTTTCCGACGCCAACTTTGACCTTGCCTTTGGAGTCATCTCCCTTGCCCTGATAGCTGCCCAAAATCTCGGCAGTTTCTGCATCGACTATACGGATATCCAGCGCGACGTTGGCCTTTGTATTGGATGATTTAACTCCGATAGCCCCGCCTATTAACCCGCCAACGCCGCCTTTGTCGCGCGTCTCCCAGGCAAACTGAGTAACCTTGCCCATGACGAGATAATCCGCGCTGATAATCTTGCCTATTTTCACCGCTGTCTGCGAGTCGACACGAGATGATGCGCTCAGGTCCTGTTCGGCGATGGCTTTATCGAGCAGGCTTCTTTCCATCAGCCGAAACCTGTTTTTTTCGAGCTGAGTAGTAGTCAGGATATCTGACAGTCCGCTGCCTACATCCCAGTTAGTGCCCCACCAGGTTTCCCTTTTGATAGAACCATCGTCCAGCGCGACTATCGCCAGCGAAGGTCTGTCGGCTATGGGAATGGTGACCTCTTCTGCCGGAGCAGCTTCTTCCGCGCAAAACGCAGGAACCGCGAATGCTCCGAGCAGGCAAATCAATAAAATCAAGCGTATTGCTTTCAAATCAATGCTCCTTTGTGCGGATTTACACTCCAATCATATCAATCGGTATTATGCGCCGTAATATGAAGTATAGCTTACGCTTTAGCCAGTATTTTCCTGGCTTTGCGTATTTGCCTTTTTACCTCGCTTAGAGCTGTCCCTCCGGTAGCTTTTCGGGCTGCGACGCTGGCCTCCACTGTGAGGATAGCCGCGACATCATCCGGAGCTTTGGGTGAAAATTGTTTTATCTCATCAAGCGTCAAATCCGCAAGCTCTTTGCCGACTTCCACGCAATAACCCACCAACGACCCTACCTGTTCGTGCGCGGTTCGGAATGAAACTCCCTGTCGGACGAGCGCGTCGGCAAGGTCGGTGGCCGTAGAAAACGCCTCCCCTGCTGCCTTATACATTTTCTCCGCATTAAAGGTCGCAGTTGAAAGCATCAGCGTGAAAGCTCTAACGGACATCTGCGCTGTATCGGCTGCATCAAAAAGCCGTTCCTTATCCTCCTGCAAATCTCGATTGTACGCCAGCGGCAAGCCCTTTTGAAGCGTCAAAATCGACATCAGGTCCCCTATCACCCGCGCGCTCTTGCCTCGCACCAACTCCGCAACATCCGGATTCTTTTTTTGCGGCATAATAGACGAGCCGGTAGTCACGGAGTCATCGAGGTCGACAAATCCAAACTCTGAGCTGTTCCACAGGATGAACTCCTCGCTGAAGCGAGATAAATGCGTCATCAAAATCGCACACGCCGACAGATACTCAGACGCCCAATCCCTGTCGGCAACGGAGTCCATGCTGTTTTCTGAGACCGCCTCGAACTCCAGCGCATCGGCGACGAACTGCCGGTCAATGGGAAATGTCGTGCCTGCCAAGGCTCCGGCTCCAAGGGGAAGAACGTTCAGCCTTTTTCTGCAATCCGCAAATCGCTCCCTGTCTCGATCGAGCATCCAGAACCATGCCATTAAATGATGCCCAAGCAGGACAGGCTGAGCGTGCTGGAGGTGTGTATATCCCGGAAGAATCACCTTAGCATTCGCCTCGGCCTGCTCGATAACCGTTTCCTGCAATTGAGCGAGCAGTGTTTTTATCGTGTCTATGGACTCACGCAGATACAGTTTGACGTCCGTAGCTACCTGATCGTTGCGGCTTCGCGCCGTATGCAGCTTCTTTGCAGGCTCCCCTATGCGCTCAAACAGCAGTTTTTCGACGTTCATGTGAACATCTTCCGCGCTGGTGTCGAACTCTATTTTGCCGGCCTGATAGTCTTTGAGGATCGAATCGAGGCCGCGGATAATTTTCTGCGCCTCATCGAGTTCTATGATCCCGCATTTGCCGAGCATTGCCGCGTGCGCGCTGCTGCCCATTATGTCGTGCGCAATCAGTCGGCAGTCAAATGAGATAGACTCGGTAAAATCCTCGACTGTCTTATCGGTATCCTTTTGAAATCTTCCGCCCCAGAGTTTCTTTGCCACAACAACCTTCCTATATTATTGAGTCGTTATACTAATTGTATAATTCCCCATTCAGTCGGATTGAGCCTTCTTCCCGTAACCTTGTAACACAATTTACGTCATAATAAACGTAGACATCTCTTGAAAACGGGGTTCAAAATGAGAAAAGGCAAAATCAGAACTTTAGTATTGCTCGCACTTGCCGTCTGCGTATTGTCCTGTCAGGCCGCTTTCTCTGCTCCGGCAAAAGCACCAACCGCCAAGTTAGAGGTTGCAGCAAAGCGACTTAACTTGAGCGCGGACCAAAAGACCAAAATCAAGGTTATTCGAGATAATGCGCGCAAAGAAGCTGAATCGGTGCGGGCCGATGCGTCTCTTTCACCTGATGGCAAGAAAGTCAGGATACAAGCCATCCGAAAGGCTGCCCGCAATGATATTTGGCAGTTGCTGACCCCTCGACAGCAGGCTGGCGTGCTGCGGCATTGCAAACCTGCCAGGAGGCTGGCGAAATATCTCGATCTGACGCCGGTGCAACGCACGCAGATAAGGGATATTATTCAAAAACGGGTTGCCGATATACGGGCAGTGCGCGCAAATGCGTCACTGACCGGGGAGGCCAAGGCAGCGCAAATCGCGAGAATTCGAGCGGCCTCAAAGGCAAGCATCCTGCAGGTGTTGACATTGGATCAGCGAGCAAAATTGGACGCGGCCAGGGCGAAATGGCTTAAAAAATGAACCTGGCGCGACCTGGGGTGGCGTGCCGGGGGCAGCTAGCCGCCACCTCCCGCCTGTTTATGCATGCGTTATTGCATATTCCTCCGGTGACCCTCCTGGGGAGGATTTTTTATGTATGTTAGCGCGATATCAAAATGTGGATTCAATAGATATTGGGATATTCGCTGGCATCGGCCTGGGCGGATTTTGAGCGCAAAAAGTATTGACAAGGCTCTGGCAACGTGATATGATAACGGGTTAGTGCCTATTGGAGGTATCGTTGTTTTGGATGCCTCTTACATAACTCGGTGTAGTGGGGGTTAGAATTGTACGCCATAATAAGAGCCGGCGGCAAGCAGTATAAGGTCGCCGAAAACGATATTATCGAGGTAAATAAGCTCGACGCAGAGGAAGGCTCAGAGATCGTCCTCAACGAGGTGCTGCTTGTCAGCGATGACGCCGGCGTCAAGATCGGCTCGCCGTATGTGGAAGGCGCCTCTGTGACCGGCAAGGTAACCCGCCAGTATAAGGGTCGCAAGATCAGAGGGTTCACCTACAAACCAAAGAAGAACATTCACCGGCGGTATGGACACAGGCAGATGCTGACCTCCGTCGCAATTCAGAAGATTTCAGCCTAAGAGGTATAATTGATATGGCGCATAAAAAAGGTTTAGGCAGTACTAGAAACGGTCGGGATAGTAACCCGAAAAGACTCGGAGTCAAGGAATTTGCCGGTGAGTCGGTGACCGCGGGCAGCATTCTTGTTCGCCAGCGCGGCACGCCGCTCAATGCGGGCGTAAACGTCGGCAGAGGCAAGGACGACACTCTTTATGCCAAAATTGACGGACAGGTCAAGTTCGAAACACTCGGCGGCAAAAGAAGAGTCAGCGTCTACCCAGCGGTCGCGAGCTAGCTCGCGATCCCGCCACTTCGCTTTTGAGGGGAGATGAATCGCGAACCGATTCGTCTCCCTTTTCTATTTGATATTTGTAAATAATCGGCAGCAGCGTCGGCGCACCAATCAATCATTATGCAATTCGTAGATCAGGTCGATATCATCGTAAAAGCAGGGGATGGCGGCAACGGCATCGTCGCGTTTCGACGGGAGAAATATATTCCGCGAGGCGGCCCGGCAGGCGGCAATGGAGGGCGAGGCGGAAATATCATCATCAAAGCCGATGCCGACCTCAACACGCTCGTAGACCTGCGCTACAAGAAACACTACAAGGCGGACAGAGGGGGCCACGGAGGACCGAACGACCGCCAGGGCAAAAAAGGCAAGGACCTCACTTTGAGGGTTCCCGTCGGCACAGTGGTGCTCGATGCCGAATCCGAAAGGATGCTTGCAGACCTGACCGCCAACAAACAAAAATACGTTGCAGCCAAAGGCGGAGAAGGCGGAAGAGGCAACGCAAGTTTCGCCACATCTACCCAACAAACCCCGAAATTCGCCGAAAGAGGAGAGCCGACAGATGAGATCGCCCTGCGACTCGAGCTGAAATTGCTCGCCGATGTTGGGTTGATCGGCTATCCCAGCGTAGGAAAATCCACACTTATATCTAAGATATCAGCAGCAAAACCCAAAATTGCGGACTATCCGTTTACTACGCTTGTGCCGAACCTCGGGGTCGTCAAGGTCGAGCACAAATCTTTTGTAGTAGCGGATATGCCGGGTCTGATAGAGGGAGCGCATCAGGGAGCGGGGTTGGGACACCTGTTTCTGAGACATATCGAACGCACCAGGCTGCTTGTGCACATCATCGACGTTTCAGGTTACACGGAGCGCAATCCCATGCAGGACTTTGATTCGATAAATGATGAACTGCGTCTGCACTCGGACAGGCTGGCGAAGTTGCCGCAGATTGTCGCGCTAAATAAAGCCGATATGTCGGATGCCGGAGCCATCATAGAGAAACTGCGGCCGGAACTTGAAAGCATAGGGCTGGAGGTATTCAGCATATCTGCGCTCACCGGACAGGGCTTGCCGCCGCTGGTTTATAGAATTATGGAACGTCTGGAGGAGCTTGCCCCGTCAACATTACAGGATACCGAGTCCGATGGAGAAGTTGTGCGCTTCACCGCCGAGCCGGCAGATAGCTGGGACGCTCATAAAGTTGGGGACAATGAATATGAAGTTGATGGCAGAGCGGTGGAGATGCTGGTCAGGCGCACCGATTTGAGCAACGAATATGCCCTGCGCAGGCTCCACAGGCAGTTCGATAAAATCGGGGTGATCAAAGCTCTCAAAAAGCTGGGAGTCAACGAAGGCGACACCGTGAGAATATACGGAATTGAGTTTGAGTATACCGATGAAATTTACGGATAAGGCAGTCAAAAGAATAGTCGTCAAGGTGGGCACGACCAGCCTCGTGGACGGTAACGGGGCCCTTGATTCAGCGAAACTCGGCGACCTTGTGGATCAGCTTGCCGCAGTTAAAGAGCGCGGGCAGGATGTGGTCCTGGTCAGTTCCGGGGCTATTCGAGCGGGCATGGAGAGGCTGGGACTCTGCGAGCGGCCAAAGACAATCCCGGAACAGCAGGCAAGCGCTGCCATTGGTCAGGGCGCTTTGATGCAGAAATATGCCGAACTGATGGCAAAGCACGCGGTTTTGCCCGCTCAGGTGCTGGTTACCCGCGACGACTTTCACAACCGCCTTCGCTACCTGAACATACGCAACACTCTATATACCCTGCTGCGGTTCGGGTGCATCCCGATTATCAACGAGAACGACACAGTCGCGACAGATGAGATCAAGTTCGGCGACAATGACACGCTTTCCGCGCTTGTCGCGGCATCGATTGGGGCTGATTTGCTGGTGATATTATCCGATGTGGATGGGTTGTTCGATGGAGACCCGCGCGGCGACAGCGACTGCAAGCTGATCGAGGAAGTGCGCCGGATCACTCCCGAAATAGAAGCCCTTGCAGGGGGAACCCACGGGCTATGCGGCATCGGGGGGATGAAAACCAAGCTCGACGCCGCTAAAATCGCCACAAGTTGCGGGGTTCGAATGGTCATAGCGAATGCAGCGCGCGCCAGTGCCATTGTCGATGCGGCCGCAGGCAGCGTTGTCGGCACAAGGTTTCTGGCCGGAAAAGTCGAACTTAGCCATAAAAAGAGATGGATTGCATTTGGCAATCGCGTTAAGGGTAGTATTATAATAAATGAAGGCGCGCGCAAAATGCTGGTGGGCCGCGGCAAGAGCCTTCTGGCCGCCGGCATTGTAGACTGCGAAGGCGCCTTCGGGGTCGGCGATCTGGTGGCGGTAGTCGATGAAAACAACGCTCAGATCGCCAGAGGATTGACAAATTATGCTGCATCGGAGCTTGCTTTAATTAGAGGTAAGCACAGCAACGAAATAGAACAGATTATAGGACACAAAGACTTCGACGAGGTTATCCACAGGGATAATCTGGTGCTGGGGGTTTGAAGACAGAACGCCGAATGCGCGGTTTTGCGGGCGATCTGTCTTCTCACAAGTGATATGAGTGAAGTAAAAAACAAATGCGCGGCAGCTAAGGCGGCATCGGCAAAGCTGGCAACGCTGGGATCAGCGATTAAAGACAAAGCCCTGTTCGCTATGGCCGATGCGTTTGAATCCGGCAAAGAGTCCATCTTCGAGGCCAATCGAATCGATCTTGCATCAGCCGAAAAGAACGGCATTGCCGGGGCTATGCTTAAGAGGCTGACTCTTGACGACGCAAAGGTTATGCAGATGGCGGATGGCGTCAGGCAGATAGCCGCGCTGCGCGACCCGGTGGGGGAAACTATCGAGGGATATATGCGCCCGAACGGCATGGAACTGCGAAAGGTTCGCGTGCCCATTGGGGTGATAGGCATAATATATGAGTCCAGACCCAACGTGACCGCTGATGTGGCGGCGTTGTGTATCAAATCCGGCAATGCGGTGGTTTTGAGAGGCGGATCGGAGGCGATCAACACCAACCTTGCGCTTGCAAAGATCATACAAGACTCCATAACGTCGGCAGGTGCGCCTGAGAACTCGGTGCAGATCATTGAAACTACCGACCGCGAAGCTGCGCGGGAGTTGATGTCGATGAAACAATATATCGACTGCCTTATACCACGGGGAGGCAAGAACCTGGTGCGCACGGTGGTGGAAACATCGCAAATCCCGGTCATCTGGCATCTCGACGGCAACTGCCACGTGTATGTGCATGCCGGGGCCGATTTGGCAATGGCCGGTGACATCACGTTCAACGCGAAGGTTCAAAACCCAAGCGTGTGCAATGCGGCGGAGACTCTGCTGGCAGACGAACAAATCGCAGGGGATTTTCTTCCTTTGATAAGCGACCGACTCATGGAAGCCGGAGTTGAATTGCGGGGCTGCGAGAAGACGCGAGCGATTGCGCCCGACATAAAAGAGGCAACCCAAGAGGACTGGAAGACCGAAAAGCTGGACCTTATCCTGGTGATTAAAGTCGTGGGCGGCGTCGATGAGGCAATAGCGCATATCACTAAATACAGTAGCAATCATACGGACACCATCGTAACGCAGGATTATAGCGCCGCGCATCAGTTCACCGGCGAGGTGGATTCGGCGTGCGTGTTTGTGAATGTATCGACGAGATTTTCCGATGGTTATGAGTTCGGCAAGGGCGCGGAGATGGGCATCTCGACGCAGAAATTGCATGCTCGCGGGCCGATGGGCATCGAAGAGCTTACGACATATAAATATGTGGTCACCGGCAGCGGGCAACTGAGGACATAAATGCAGCCTGACAGACGGCTGCGAA
This sequence comes from Armatimonadota bacterium, assembly GCA_012522575.1. Taxonomy (GTDB): domain Bacteria; phylum Armatimonadota; class UBA5829; order UBA5829; family UBA5829; genus DTKD01. The sequence continues at coordinate 13,059 of JAAYKE010000074.1, forward strand.
TTGCACATGGAGGGCTTGGGAGTTGCGTTTGGGCTTGATGGGCGGTACATTTGATCCTGTTCATATAGGTCATTTAATACTCGCCGAGCAGGCAAAAGAACGCTTCGGGCTAAATAAAGTGCTTTTCGTGACGGCCGCAAACCCGCCTCACAAGCCAAACGAGGCCCTCAGCGATGCGGCTCACCGGCTTGAAATGACCAGACTCGCCGTTGAAGATAATGATTTTTTTGAATGCTCGACCATCGAGATTGACCGCGCGGGCACGTCTTATACAATAGATACCATAAGACAACTGCTCGATATATATGGCGAGAAAACGGAGATATATCTGCTGATCGGCGCGGACGAATGCCGCGATTTGATGAGTTGGCGGGAGCCGCATCAGATATGCGCTCTGGCCAAAATAGTTGTTGCCAACAGGCCGGGATTGCCTGTTGAGGAGGTCATTGAATCTCTGCCTGCTAATCTCAGTCGAAACATACTGAGATTGCAAATGCCATCGGTGGAGATATCATCGACCGGGCTGCGCGAACGAATCCGTGCGGGCAGGACAATACGCTATCTTGTCCCGCAAGCGGTGGAGGATTACATTTGGGCGAAAAGTCTGTACCGGTAAAGAGAAAGAAACGCAGACGCAGGATGCCGCCTGTAATCGGGGTCATATTAGTGCTTGCACTGGGAGCCATAGTGGGCGTATTGGGAGGTCTGCATATCAGCGGGCTGCCGATTGCCAACCTGCCCGGCGGGATCTCCCTTAAGGAGATACTGCACCCCAGCGAGCTTGAAAGCAAGCCGATCGTGCGCATACTGATAATTGGCGAAGATGAAACCGCAGGCAACAATTCAGACAGACACGGGCTGTCGGATACGCTCGTGGTGCTTGCCATCAATAACGAGACCAAACCCAAACAAGTGCGTTTGATATCCATCCCACGGGACACGCGCGTGCGAATTCCGGGACACGGAACCGGCAAAATCAATTCAGCCAATGTGTTCGGCGGCCCGGAGCTATCCAGGGATGTCATTGAAGGGTTGCTGGGCATAGACATAGACTATTATCTGTCTACGAGCACGAGCGGGCTGCGCGAGTTGGTCGATCTGCTCGGCGGCGTATATATCGTCGTCGATCAGAATATGCGCTATACGGATAGAAAACAGAAGCTCTATATTAACCTCAAAGCCAGCCCTGAAAAGCAGTTGCTCAATGGCCAACAAGCCGAAGGATTTGTCCGGTTTCGTCACGATAGATGGGGTGACAGCGGATATAAGATTGTGGATGGGAAAAAAGTTGCGGCGGGTCGGATAGCTCGACAGCAATATTTTATGCGCGCCCTCGCCAATCGCGTGCTGGCGCTTCCCACCAAGCGAGAGCGCGCCGCCGTGCTTTCCGAAGCTTACGAGAAGGGTTATGTCAAAAGCGACCTCAACGTAAAGGACTGGAACGCGCTTGCGGACTTTATGAAAGATATCGACCCGGATAAGATTCAAATGGATGTGCTGCCCGGCGTGCCGGGTATGAACGGTCAAGCGAGCTACTGGCTTATTGACGATGACAAACTGCCCGCAGTTGTGGCGCGACAGATGCGTTTTGAGGGTCCTGATGAAGAGGATAGCGCGACAGTTGAGGTTTTGAACGGCTGCGGCGTAGCGGGAGTGGCCGGTCGGGTGGCGGATAAACTGACGAGGGCCGGTTTTCAGGTTACAAAACAGGGCAATGCGCCGGATTTCAACTATGATCACTGCTGCGTCATCACTCGCCAGGGCCGCAGCGCAGGAGTTAAGCGCATAGCGTCTCTGCTGAACTGCTCCGATATTCGAACGGAGCCAAAAGATGCACAGGGCAGCGATCAACTGCCCGATATCACCGTAATCGTGGGCCGCGATTGTCCTCGAAGCGACAATATGTAAGGCTTATTCATTTGAATGGAGATGTTACTATAGAAACCGAACGCAAACTCGAGCTGATACAGACCCTGCTTGAAGCCAAGAAAGCTGAGAATATCGAAGTCATTGATTTGAGGGGACGCACGCCGATAGCGGACTATTTTGTAAGCTGCAGCGGCACATCGAACATTCATATTAAGGCTATCGCCGATGGGTTGCTTGCCGATGGCAAGGCCGAAGGTCTGACAAAGGATCGCGTCGAGGGGTATGCGCAAGCCCGATGGGTGCTGGTCGATTATGGCGATATTGTGGTGCATATATTCGCGCGTGAAGAACGCGAATTCTATGATATCGAATCGCTCTGGCAGGCGACAGCGGAAAAGCTCGATCAATCGACTCAAAACAAGGAGTAAAATTGACCGCAACCGATCCACAGAACCCTGACGCCGCCGCCAATAGGGCCGAATTCGACCGGCTTATGACAGCCGCATCGGTCTACAGACGGCGCGGGGACTACGCTGCGGCCACCAAATCTGTCCAACAAGCCCTGAAATTATTCCCCGACAACCTCGACGCGCAGGAGTTTGCCGCAGATATGATCTATGCGCACGGCGACATACAAAAGGCCGCCGATTATTACAAGGCCATAATGGATATCGATCCAGGCCGCTCATCCGCCGAGACCAAATATGCAAAAGCGATACTGGAGATCGCTGAAGGACAGCGACAACGCGAGCTTGTTCAGTATATGCTGGATAATCCCGGCAAAACCAGTGTGGAGCGCAGAAATCCCACCATCGCGGCGCTGTTGTCCATCGCGCCCGGATTCGGCCATATCTATTGCGGACTTTACACGCTCGGAATAGCTCTGTTTTGCAGTTGGGTGCTGGCCTGGATGCTGTTTTTCTGGATGCTGGGAGAATCGGAGGGCGTTGCGTTCACCAGCAAATTGACCGCCTCATCGACCGCCTTTGCGTGCATCGCAGCGGCGGTTCATATTTATGCGCTGATCGGCGCAGCCCAGCAAGCCGAAAAGATCAATTCAAGCATAACCGACGATACGCCGATCAAACCCGACTAGGCCGCCGCAGAAAAACCGCGCAAAAATTAAACAGGCAACGTTAAAATCCGGCTGACGTCTCAGGAGTCCTTCTGCTCGTTTTCGTGATCATCATTTTTCTTGCGCCTCGTATAGGTTCGCCGCTTCTTTTTCGGCTTGGATTCCGTTTCCTGTGATGCCGACTCAGGCTCAGGGTCGGGTGCGGCCGCTTGTTGAGGCTCAGAGGACTCTTGCGGTGTTTGAGCGTCGGCGGGAGCCTCGCCCGGAGTCTCCGCACGAGACTTGCCGCGCCCTCGACTGCCGCGAGTGTGTCTTTTGGGCTTTGGCGCGACAGCTTCCTCGACCGGAGCTTTCTCCACAGTTTCTAATTCAGGAGCAGGCTCAGGAGCCGGCGGCTGCGCTTCATCAGCAGGGGTCTCGCTCGGAGTCTCCGTGCGTGATTTGCCACGCCCTCGACTGCCGCGAGTATGTCTTTTGGGCTTTGGTGCGACAGCTTCCCCGACCGGAGCCTTCTCTGTAGTATCTGATTCAGGGACAGGCTCAGGAGTCGGCGGCTGCGCTTCATCGGCAGAGGGATTGGCCGGAGTCTCCGCACGAGTTCTGCCGCGTCCTCGTCCTCCACGCGGTCTTTTCCTGTGCTTTTTGTCAGAATCTTTTTTTGTCGGCTCTGAGTCAATTTGATCTTTTGGCTCCACTTGTTCGGCTGCATCCGCAGCGTGGACAGGCTCTTTATGATCCTGCTCGGCATCTGCGATCCCCGATTTCGGCAACAAGTCGATGGCAGGAGCTTTGACAGCTTCCGCCGAATCCGTTTCAGCCGCATGCGGTTTCCCGGTTTTGTCGGTACGCTTCGTTTTCCTCCTCGGCTCAAGTTCGATTCTTCTTCGGCCCAGTTTGAAATCGTTCTCAAGAACCTGCACCTGCGGCACCAAAGGCGCGGGCGCGGACTCATAATCAATGGGCTTGAGCGGCTTGGGATTAGTCAAACGAATAGTGTGTGACCCTTCGGCCAGCGACGCAACCCGCATCGGCAGGTTATTTCCATCAAGAGTAATCGCCGATCCGATCGGGCCGGGAGGGTATACATCGACCCTGACGCCCTCAGGAACACCGACTATTAGCTCCAGACCATTGCGAAGGGTTTTCCATTCCACATTCAACGGGCCTGAGTTGGTGGCAACGAATCCCTTTGCCCATCTCAGATCCCCCGTATGCGGAGCCACCACAAAGCGATGCGAACCCGCCACCGGCTTAATTCCCAAATACTCAGCAATCAGGTCGCGAGCCGGCCCAACCGCTGATCCGTGGCACAAACATTCGCGTGTCTTGACATCCTCCCACAGCGTCGTCGCGCCCGATTTGATCATCTCTCCCCACATTCGCCGCATATACGCCAGCGCGTCATCGTGGCGATCGAGCAAATAAAGGGTCTCCAGATAAAACGAACCAAAATATGGCGTCGTCAACTCCGGCAGGGCCTTGCCGTCCATCTGGCGCATAATACCGGCCTTCTGGTATTGGTCGGTGACATCGAAAAGCGCGGCAAGGATGTTGGTCTGCCTGCTGAATTTCTCGACCAACTCCCCGTTTTTTCTACACTCGGCGTAAAGCCCGTGTTTTGGCATATACAAAAACTTGTTTATGGCAACTTTGACCCTCTGAGCAACCGATATGTAGTTCTCAGCCTCGTCGAATTTGCCGGATATAGCGGCCAGCATACCCGCCACGCGCAATCCCTGAAAATATAGACAGTTGAGCGAAGCGACTTCTCCCTCGCGCTCCAGATCCGCATGGTCAATCTGCAGATAGCCCGGAACATCAGCCAGCAAGCCATCGTCGTTGACGAATCTGGAGAACCACGCCATCAGCTCTTCAACAGCTGGATACAGCTCGCTTACGAGTTCCGCGTCATCGGAAAAGGCATAATAATCCAGTATGGAGTAGACCCAAAGAATGGAGAGGTCCGGAGCCAGCATTTTTACTCCTGCCGGGTTTAGTCCGAATATGGCTCCGTCTCGATCCTGTGCTGCGGCGAACTGTCGCAACGCCTGTGCAAGCAGCGCGGTATCGCCAAATGTGTAGTAAGCCGTCCTGGAAAGCAACCGCGCCTCGCTCCACCACTGCGCCTGCTCTCTCCACGGACAGTCGATGAATGTATCCTGCAGGCACAATTCGGCAGTATAAGCCCCTGCCGCCCAAATCTCATTGAGCAGCCGATCATTGCACGAAAATGAAGCCGTATATTCGACCGGGTAGGTGGTCTGGTTCACCCGCACATACTGCAACGCGACAGGCTTGGAACAGCGTCGAAACTCCGCTTGCAGATATCTGAACGCCCTCGGCCCGAAGCTCTGCCACGCGAGCACGCCTTTTTTGAGAAGCACTCTGTCGGAGCACTTTGCACTTTCGGCATTAGGGCAGACGTGGTCATTGATCAACATCTCGCTGTATCCCAGATCAATGCAACCGCTGCCGGACCCGGCGATGCCAACCTCTACGTTGCCGAATACTTCTCTGCCAAAATCAAATACGATCGCAACCCCTCTATCTCCACGCGGCGTGTTGATGTGGGCTGTTCCCTCTCCCGTCAGCAGCGTTTTTTCGTCCCTTACCTTGCCCGCACGCAGATTCGTGATCTCTGTTGCAGCCATCCTGTCGGGCATATCGGATACGGGCATATCCCGCGGAGCTTCAGCCGTGTTTCCGATTGTGACAATCGCTTTGGGGAGTATGGTCTGCTCTCTGAGCTGAGGGATCTGTCTGGCAACCAGCTCTCCAAACAAAGGATCGGGAGGAACGCCCACTGCGACTGCGTTTTCCCAGCCTTTTTCCTTGAACTTCACCTCTGTCCAGCCACCGGCGGCTGATGCGCAGTCATATATCTCCTGAAAGCCCAGCCGATGGTTGATTCGCGCGCCATCCCCTAACCATTCCGCCGCCCGCTGAACTTTCCATGTCTCATCGGAGCCGATATACACGGATTCCTTCTCTGATTCGACCTCTGCCTTGCATAACAGACCGGGCTTTCCTGCAGGCGCGGAGTAGGTGTGTTCGCCAACGTGATGAACCAGCGCGGCAATGACGTTATCACCTTTATGGAGCAGGTTGGTTATATCAAACGTATCATAATAGCAATAGCCCCTCCCCGAACGAACAGGCCCTTTGCCGACGTATGCGCCGTTTACAAATAGCTTATAGAGGCTGCTGGCGCAGATTTTGAGAGTTGCGCCTACGGGTTTGGCGTGCAGTCGAAACGTCTTGCGAGTGCGAATATATGAGTTGACGACCGGAGCCGCATCCGCAATCCAAATCCATTTGCCCTGGCATTCTTCAGCAGGCTTGTCGATGGGTTGTTTTGCGCCCTGTCCGAATCTTGGTGCAACTATAGCCGTAGATACGAGTGAAATGAACGAGTCAAGCATAATATATTATCTCAGAATTGGGCATGAATTGCCAGTTTGCCAGTTTGCGCGTGACTTGCATTTGTGTCGGTCAAAGGATAACATTTAACCTGATGGAATCCGGATTGGAAATCAAAGCCACAAATGGAGATGTGCCCAACGGCGTGCCTGCGCTTGAGTTGTATCTGAGCAGGGAAGTTCTGGTCACTGGCAGGCGTCTGAGCGGGGTAGTCGTGCTCCGTCTGAGCCAACCTATGAATATGCGGTCGTTGATGGTATCCGTCGAGGGAATCGAGCGGCCCGCCGGGGTATCGTGGGTCAGGGCATTGCGAAGAACGGAACCTTTTTTCGATCGCGAAAAGCTGCTTTCCGGCGCATTGAAACCGCGTCTGGCTTCTGAACGATTCTCCTTGATGTGGAACGCGGTTTTAGGCCGATATACCGGGCGCGCGCTCAGCGTCGGGGAGCATACCTACCCTTTTTCGATCTCCCTTCCGGCCTCTTTGCCGCCTAGTTACAATGGCAGGGCGGGCAGGATCGAATATAGCGTCACCGCGAGGCTCCAGCCCGTAATAGGGCAGGCTGTTAAGGTGTCAAGAAGCGTGACCGTAGCTCTCGTGCCTCGTCTGCACAGAGGACGACCGGTAGCCCTTGGCTATCCGACAGCCGACGGCACTGTGCAGTCAACGGAAATAAACGTAAAAATTGATCTGGCCGAACGAATGGTATGTATGGGAGATGCGGTAGAAGGACGATTTGCGATATCCAATCCCAACCACGATTCGATTCCCCGCATCACCGCATCGCTGGAGGTATGCGAATGGCTGCGGTTGGCTGTCGAAAAGGAAATTAAGCGTGAGCGCGTTGATGTAGCGGTGATCATCCCGGAAAACCCGTCAGACTCATCAATCGAGGCATCATTCAGGCTCAGGCTGCCGAAAAGCGCTCCCCCCACCATTGAAGGCGCCGCGATATCCGTTGTGTGGCTGCTCAAGCTGACCCTGGATACCGACCCCACCATTGAGTTCAAAACTCCCATCACCGTCTGCTCCCCTGCGGAGACGTAACGCCAAATTGAGTAACAACTCACTCTTTGTGATTGATTGTAGTGCCTAGTCTCTGTCCCAGCCACATAAACTATGTCATTTCGAACGAAGTAAGAAATCTGCTTTTCATAAAACGCGAAAGGGCGAAAGATGCGAAATGCAGAAAAGGGAAGGGAAAAAGCAGATTCCTCGGCTGTTGCCTCGGAATGACAAAAATTGGAGGCTACGAAAAACCCTCTCAATAA
>JAAYKE010000075.1 GCA_012522575.1 Armatimonadota bacterium
AGTGAGAAATCTGCTTTTTTCGATGTCCGAGGTCAGATGTCCGAAGTTCGAGCCGGTATCGCCACCCCATTCCCAACCTCTAACCTCCAACTTCTAACCTCTAAACCGTAGTAGCTGGCCTCTATCCCGACCTTGTCCGAGACGGAGATCGGACACTACGGGCAGAGGTACTCATAATTCATGAGTTGTTACTCCATCAGCGATGCCTTGACGTTGTCGCTCAATTGGATTATTCTAGTACTATGAACAATTCCTCACTGAGCGCAACTTTGATATCCGAACTGACTTCGATTGTTGGCGCAGAGAACATTCTCACCTCAACGGAAGACAGGATTTGCTATGCCTACGATGGCCAGAGGGTGGAGTATGTGCCGGAGGCGGTGCTGCGTCCTGCCGATTCTCAGCAAATCTCTCGCATTCTGACGCTTGCCAATGAGGAGCGATTCCCCGTAGTGCCGCGTGGAGCCGGAACCGGGCTTAGCGGAGGATCTGTGGCGGCAAGCGGCGGAGTAGTGCTCGATCTGACTCGAATGGATCGCATCATCGAAGTTGACCCCGGAAATCTGCATATGATCGTGGAACCGGGTGTAATAACCACGGCTATTATCAATAAGGCGGAGTCCATCGGCTTGCTGTACCCGCCGGATCCGGGCAGTATGTCTGTGTCCACCATTGGCGGAAATGTGGCGGAAAACGCTGGAGGGCTGCGGGCAGGAAAATATGGCGTCACGCGCAACTATCTAATGCAGATTCAGGCAATCGCGCCAACCGGAGAGGCGTTTCTCAGCGGCGCTCGAACACGCAAGTGCGTGGCGGGTTACGATCTCGTGTCCCTTATGTGCGGCTCGGAGGGCACTCTTGGCGTCATAACTGAAATCTCACTGCGCCTGGTCCCGATGCCCAAATATCGCAAGTCGATGATGGCCACATTCCCGGATGCAGCATCCGCCGGTCAGGGGATTGCCGATATCATAGCCGCCGGGCTTGTGCCGTCCACTCTGGAGATTATCGACAACACCACTCTGCGCGTCATCGAAGATTATGCTCATCTGGGGCTGCCGATTGATGCCGGTGCGCTGGTGCTTGTGGAGTTTGACGGCCTGGTCGAATCGGTTGTCGATGAAGAGTCAGACCAAGCTTTTAGATCGTTGGAAAGCAGTGGCGCGACCACCGTTCAGCAGGCCGATGATGCCGAACAGCGAGACAAAATATGGCAGGCCCGACGAGTTGCACTGGCGGCTCTGTCTCGCGCCAGGCCCACCTCGATTCTCGAAGATGTCACCGTGCCCTTGCCAAGGCTGTCCGAGATGATCGACAGGGTGCAGCAGATTGGCCAAAAGAACTCGGTTATGATCGGCACGTTCGGTCACGCCGGAGACGGCAATCTGCATCCCACCATACTTGCCGATGATCGGGACGAGGAGGAAATGAAGCGTGTCGAGGCAGCGGTTGAGGAATTGATCGCGGCTGCCCTGCAACTCGGCGGCACGGTTAGCGGAGAGCACGGCATAGGGTTCAGCAAAGCTCCATTCCTTGCCCAGGAAGTCGGCGAAGGAAGTATGGAAGTGATGAGGCGCATCAAGCGCGCACTCGATCCCAACGGCATCCTCAACCCCGGAAAGTTTGTATAATTATGATTCCTAAACACATCGCCGATCTTGACGAGGCCGTTTCCCATTGCATGAAATGCGGTTTTTGTAAGGCGTCGTGTCCGTTTTTCATTGGCGAGGAGACCACCTCACCGCGAGCCAAAGTCCGCCTCGCCCGTGCAGTGGCAGCAGGAGAATTGGATGTCACCGCCGGGTTCAAAGAGCAGATGGAACGCTGCCTGAACTGCGGCGCATGCGCCGAGGAATGCCCCAGCGGAGTAGAGCCAAACCGAATCGCACTTGCCGCTCGGTGTTCAATATCCGAACTCGACGGTTTGCCGTTGACACAACGCCTTATCTTTTCGTTTGCTCTCAAACATCCCCGACTTATGGCCCTCGGATCAAGGGCGGCGGGAATAGCCCAACAGGTATCGGCTATTGATCTGCAGAACAATCCGCTGCGCAGATTGCTTCCGATAGTCGGTATGAGGCGTGACAAAGACTTGCCGGCTATGGGTCGGCGGTCCCTTTTTGCCAGCCTTCCGGAGATCAACGAGCCGTTCGGCGATCATAAAATTACCGTTGCATATTTCCCGGGCTGTGCGGCGAATCTGATATACCCTGAGGTCGGGCTGGCTACAGTGAGCATCCTGCAAAAATTGGGCGCAAGAGTGATCCTGCCTCACGATCTGGGCTGCTGCTCGACTCCCGTATGGAACTCCGGAGACCTCTCTGACGCCAGAGAATTGGCCGAGCGCAACATTCGTATTCTCTCTCAGATTGATGATGCCCAATACCTTGTCACCTCTTGCGGATCGTGCGGTATGACTATTTCGCAGGAGTGGAGCGAACTGCTCGGTTTTTCCGAGACTGAACCTATAGGGCGAAAAGTGATCGACATCGCGGACTTCGTAACCAAATACGCGGACGATGACAACATTCAGGCTGTCGATAGCGGTCAGATAATAACCTATCACGACCCATGCCATTTGCGCCGCGGGATGGGTGTTTATGAAACGCCGAGGCAGTTGCTGACGTCGATATACGGCGATAATTTTGTCGAGATGGAGCAGGCGGATCGATGCTGCGGAGGAGGAGGGACATTTTGCGTTTATCATCCTCAACTTTCGCAGACGGTGGCTCAAACAAAGATGGAATGCCTTTCGCAATCCGGAGCCGGGCTGGTGGCTACCGGATGTTCAGCTTGCGTAATACAGCTTCGCGATTCGATTGTTCATCGCAAAATGCAGCAAAAAGCGACGCATACGGTCACTTTAATAGATCAAGGTCTGAAGTGATGCGAATGCCTTTCCTGCTCTGAACGCTCACCTTGCCAAGCTCTGAGGCGACTATTCCGACCACCCATAATATCTTCTCATCGTCGCATACCACTACCGCTGTTGCCCGTCTGCGCCTTGGGATTTTCTTGTCGACAAACACATCCTGAAGTTTTTTGCTGCCCGTCATCCCCATCGGCGATATGCGATCACCTGGTCGCACGCTGCGAGCTTTCAATTCTCCCGCTACCGCATCGATATCGATTATGACCTCATTGGGCTGCAATTTAGCGGGTTTTGGGTTTTCAATAAAACTGCAGTCCAGAACAACTCCCGCAGCAGCTATTGGCGTTTTGCCGGGTATCGCTATGGCGCACTCAAATGGTTCGATATGAACAGGCATTTGCGCTTGCCAGACCTTCAGCGAATTGCCTGCGCGTGTTACGTAAATATCTCCGGGAGGTAAATTGATCGTGAAATCACAGCCATTTTTAAGCCCTTCAAGCACATTATTGATATTTTCAAAGGAGATATCGATCAGATCCCCTTTTATGCGCTCTATTTCGCCTCGGAGTATATGGGAAATTAACCCATCCGGCAGATCGGCCAGTAGTGCAGCATCAATATCCCCATCATATCTGATCGCGTTGTCCGCTGATTTCGCAGCAGCGTTCATAACATCAGTCTGATCGACAGCAATTTGCGCGAGTCTCAAAAGTGCGTTAATTATCTGAGGGTTATAATCGCGTTGCAATATGGGAATAAGCTCGTGTCGTATCCTGTTGCGAGTATAGGCGGTATCGAAATTGGTTGAATCAATGCGGCAGGGCAGGGCGTGGATGGCGACATATCGTTCAATTTCATCTCGTGTGGTATCTATCAGCGGCCGCACAATCTTGCCGTTAATTGGCTTGATCGATGCCAGCCCTTCAAGGCCGCAGCCTCGTATAATATTAAGCAGCACAGATTCCGCGCGATCATTTGCATTGTGGCCGACTGCGATCTTGTGTGCGTTCAACTCTGTAGCAGTATTATGCAAAAACTTATACCGCACCAGCCTTGCCGCCTCTTCCTCTCCAAGGTTCAAATCGGCCTTTATTGCGGGCACATCGGCCCTTTCCACAGTTATCGGGATGTTGTACGAGTGTGCAAGATTGCATACATAATCTTCATCATAGTTGGACTCATCGCCTCGAATACCGTGATTGAGGTGTGCGATGTGAAGAGAAATATCTAGCTTACCGGAGAGGCTATGCAGAGCGTGCAGCATCGCCACCGAGTCCGGCCCGCCGGAGACCGCTACCAGAGCCAAATCCCCGGCGCAAAACATAGGATAACGTTCGATGGCTCTGAGGATATTATCATTATCCTGCGGGAGTTGTTCTTCGCTGTCCACTATCAAGCCTCAACTATCAAGCAGCATCTTCAAAAGATCAGGCGTATAATCAACGATCAGCTTAGTATCGAGTGCGCCTCGCTCATCCATCGGCAGCGTGTTGGGTTGCTGTTTTGTTGAATCGAACAGCAGAAATGGAACCCTGTCCGGCGAGTGCGCTCCTGTGGCAATAGGCGTCGGGTGATCAGGCATAAGCAGAAGTCGAAAATCGTAGTTTCGCGCTTCAATTCCGCCAAGGATGTTGCCCAAAACCAAGGTGTCGCAGTCCTCAATCGCTTTGATTTTCTTCTCTATATCGCTTTCGTGCCCTGCTTCGTCCGGAGCTTCTACGTGAACCCATACAAAATCGTGCTTTTCAAGCTCTGTCAGGGCATATTGAGCCTTGCCGGCAAAGTTCGTATCGACATACCCGGTTGCTCCGGGCACATCCGCCACACTCAGCCCCACCATGCGTCCAAGTCCTTTTATGAGATCGACGCCGGCGATCACCGAACCGGACATACCCGTCAAGCTCAAAAAGCTGGGAATCTCAGGCAGCCGACTCTCTCCCCAGAACCAGATCATATTCGCCGCCAGATGCCCTTCGTCCCGACGCTTGCGGTTTACCGGGTGATTATCCAGAATCTCATAGGAGTCCTCAATAAGCGACCGCAGTTTGCTGTCTCCGTCGCCGTTTGGATAATAATCTTTGATCGGCTTGCCGTGGATTTTATACGGAGCCATACAGCTCACATTGTCAGAGCCGCCGCGCCAGATCATTATATTGCGATAGCTGACGCCCGGATAGAACTTGATTAAGTTGGATGAAAGCTTGCGATCGATCGTCTCGACAAGCTCGTGCGCCTCCCGATTCGATATATGATCCGCGCTGGAGTCGATCATTATTTCGCCATCTGTCGAGACCAGATTCATCCTAAACGCAGCGTCTCTGGTTTCCATCGGAATCCCGAGGCTGGCGGCCTCAATTGCGCCTCGACCCTTATAGTATTTGATCGGGTCGAAGCCAAGTATTCCCATATTGGTGACGTCGCTGCTGGTAGACATCCCTTCGGGCGTGGTATTTGCCGCCCCTATGACGCCTTTGGAGGCGAGACGATCCATATTAGGAGTTTTGGCAACCTGCATCGGCGTTTTGCCGTCCAGCTCAGCGAGCGGCTCATCTGCCATTCCATCAAATATAATCAGAAGGTATTTCACAATAATAATCGTGTCGGGTCGTGCTCACATATCGCACAGCCCTGTATCTACAATGTCCTTCCTACGATTCTGCAATACGCTTCCCTATACTTATCCGCCGTTTTTTTGGCTATTTCATCGGGCAGTTCCGGGCCGGGATAAGTCTTATCCCAATCCAGCGTCAACAGATAGTCCCGCACGAACTGCTTATCAAAGCTGGGCTGACTCTTGCCCGGCTCATAAGTCTCCACATCCCAGAACCTCGACGAATCCGGGGTCAACGCCTCATCTATCAAGATCATGCGCTCTCCCAACCGTCCGATCTCAAATTTAGTATCGGCAATAATCACGCCGCGTTCAGCCGCATATTCAGAAGCTCTCTTATAAACGGCCAAACTTATGGATTCAAGCTGCGCTCCGGCCTCATAGCCCACAATTTCCCGTGCTCTGGCGGCGCTTATATTCACATCATGCCCCTCTGATTCCTTGGTAGAAGGCGTAAAAACCGGCTTGGGCAATTTTTGAGACTCCACCATATCGCCTGGCAACTCCACGCCATGCAGCACTATCGAGTCGCCGTTTCCCGAAACCTCCCGCAATGCCAGATATTCATTCCAGGCCGACCCGGACAGATATCCGCGCACCACGCACTCGATTGGGTACGGCTGAGTTTTGACCACAACCATCGACCTGCCATCCAGCATTTCGCGATATGCATTGGAGTCTTTCGCGCCGGCGGTGGCTATACGATCCAGAATCTCGTCTATATCCGCGCTGATAACGTGGTTTTCCACCACATCCGCAGTCATCTCAAACCAGAAAAGCGATATCTGCGTCAACACTTTTCCCTTATCAGGGATACCACTTGGCAGCACAACATCAAACGCCGAGAGCCTGTCCGATGCCACAATCAGCAGCGAATCGCCCAGATCATATACGTCGCGCACCTTGCCGGTAATATGCTTTTTGAGACCTGCAATATCTGTCGATGTTACGATCATTTCAATCCCATTACCATGGCCACTTCGTTAGTATCCGCCGGCATTTCGATCATCGGGTCGCAAATCTTCTTGGCGCGCTCCGGATCTTTGAGGCCGTGCCCGGTGAGGATACATACGATGTCGCATTTCTCGGTGAAAAATCCCTCATTTGCCTTCTTAATGATTCCGGCGATCGACGCTGCAGATGCCGGCTCACAGAACACGCCTTCAGTTGACGCCAGCAGCTTTTGGGCTTCGGTTATTTCTTCGTCGGTCACTTTCTCGATCAATCCGCCGGACTCATCTCTCGCGGCCTCGGCCTGTTTCCAGCTTGCCGGGTTGCCGATTCGTATTGCGGTCGCTATGGTCTCGGGGTTCGCAATCGGCCTGCCATCGACAATCGGAGCCGATTTAGCGGCCTGAAATCCGAGAACAGTCGGCAAAGCATCGATTTTGCCCGCAGCGTGATATGCTTTATAGCCCGCCCAGTAGGCCGTGATGTTGCCCGCATTGCCAACCGGAATAGCGTGATAAGTCGGAGCGTGACCAAGATCGTCGCAAATCTCAAAAGCTCCGGTCTTCTGGCCCTCAATTCGGAACGGATTGAGCGAATTCACAAGGGTAATCGGATAATTATCCGTAATCTCCCGCACAATTCGAAGCGCATCATCGAAGTTGCCATCAATGGCGATAACCCTCGCAC
>JAAYKE010000076.1 GCA_012522575.1 Armatimonadota bacterium
ATTAAAATCAAGTATGGGTGCTCGATGCTGGATATGGTTGAAGAAGGAGAACTCTTTGAGTTTACCAGCGTCGGCGCGGATGATCCCAGAGAACTGCCGCGCACTGTGCTTGTCAGCATAATAGAACCCAGGATGGAGGATATCCTGGAGGGAGTTCACAAGGAACTTGTAAAATCCGGCTATATGGGAAATCTGCCGGGCGGAATTGTCTTCTCCGGAGGAGGAGCATTGCTGCCGGGCGTGGCGGATATGGCGGCAAAACGACTGGAAATGCCCTCCAGAGTTGGGCTGCCGTGCGGGGTTGGCGGCTTGGTGGGTTCGATAAATACTCCAGTGCACAATACGGCAATCGGGCTTGTATTATATGCTGCAAAACAGCAATTGGGGTTGCGAGCCGAGAAGAAAACAGCTACACTTAAAGGTGGGTTGCGGTGGCTCTCGAAGTTATTCGGAAAATAGGGACTGCTGCAGTTCAGTTGCGCAATCATAACGGAATTTAATCGCCTGTGAGAGGAGCTTGCAAAAATGGCAAATGGTTCTGATTATTATGCAAAAATAAAAGTGATCGGGGTCGGCGGAGGTGGAATGAACGCCGTGAACCGAATGATAGAGGCCGGGGTATCCGGCGTCGATTTTATGGCAATGAATACCGATACGCAAGTGCTTGACATGTCCAAAGCTAAAAGCAAGCTCCAGCTTGGCGAAAATATTACCAGAGGGCTTGGCGCCGGAGGAAACCCGGAAGTCGGGCAGGCTTCGGCAGAGGAAAGCAGGCAGGAAATCCGCAGACTCCTCGAAGGAGCCGATATGGTCTTTATCGCCGCCGGGATGGGTGGCGGAACGGGAACCGGGGCAGCGCCGGTCATAGCTGAATTGTCCAAAGAACTGGGCGCGCTTACGGTGGCCGTTGTAACCAAACCGTTTACCTTCGAAGGACCTAGACGCGCTCGAGTCGCTGAAATCGGAACCACCGAGTTGAAAGATCGAGTGGATACCCTGATCACAATTCCCAACGACCGACTTTTGAACGTAGTCGAAAAACGCGCCACTTTGGTCGATGCATTCAAAGTAGCCGACGACGTGGTGCGACAGGGAGTGCAGGGAATCTCCGATATCATCACCATACCGGGAATGATCAATGTGGACTTCGCGGATGTCAAAACCATAATGGAGAACCAGGGCACTGCTTTGATGGGAATCGGGCAAGGCTCCGGGGACGATAAGGCTGTCAAGGCTGCGGAGATGGCATGCGCAAGTCCGCTGCTGGAAACCACAATCGATGGCGCAAAGGGCGTTCTGATCAACATTACCGGCGGTGAGGACCTTACCCTTACCGAGGTCTACGAGGCAGCCGACATCATCTATAAGGCGTGCGATGCCGACAGTGTCAACGTCATATTCGGCACGGTTGTAAACGATGAGTTGAGCAATGAGGTTCGAATTACCGTGCTCGCAACCGGCTTTGATACGACGGATCGCCTTCCGGATCCGATCCTGAACAAGGCGGCTGTGGCGACAGGCAAGGAAGGCTCTCAGAGGACGGCGACATCGGAGACTGCGAGCGAGCCGGCTTTTGTTCCTGAAGGCGAGCTTGACATTCCCGCATTTTTGCGCAGAAGATAGAGCAGGATAGATTCTTATAACATTCGGAGCGCGGAGGACACAAAGCCAGCACGACTTTTCTCTTCCGCGCTTCTGTCATTTTATCATTCGACGATTCGCAACAAACCGGCCGGCCATTGAAAAATCTTTTCACATGTGAATACTGGGTCAAGTTTGGCTCTACCCACGCAGAGAGCGCGCTGCTGGCCGCCGCCAGGATCGCGGTCATCATCATTGCCTATCTGATAATTCGATATCTGGTGCGGCAGGTGATCGGCGGCTTGCTGAACAAATCTTTGGCCAGGCTCAGCGGGGATATGTTGCACGCAAAGAAGGCCCGGCTGCAGGCGCTACGCAGTATGCTCAGCAGTGCGGTCGCGTTCATTCTGGCATTTCTGGCAGCGATAATGATCCTGCAGGCGGCAGGAATTAATATAGTCCCGCTGCTTACGACTGCCAGCATTGCCGGTTTGGCGATAGGGTTTGGCGCGCAGAAGCTGGTGCGTGATGTCATATCGGGCTTTTTTATTTTGATCGAAGATCAGTATGGGATCGGGGACTACGTAACCATTGGGACCATAGCGGGCAAGGTCGAGGATTTGCAGATTCGCACCACCCGCATTCGCGATCTCTCCGGCAGGCTGTATGTTCTCAGCAACGGTGATATTTCTCAGGTCTGCAATCATTCACGCGGAGAGCTGATTTTGTCGGTAGATTATACTATCCCCGTTGCGGCAGATATATCTAAAGCGCGAAAAGCTCTGGCCGAGGTCGGCGGGTCTATGGCGAGGGATTTTGCCGATGACTTCAAAAATCCGAATGTATGCGATGGGCTGGTTCAAATATCATCGGCGACCAATGTCATACGATTCTTCGCCGCTGTAACCCCAAGCGCCCAGGATCATCTTCGTTTCGAACTCAATTCCCGCGTGCGAGCCGCCTTCGATAAACATCAGATTCCCCTGGCTTAAACATCTCTGCTCACCATCCTGCCGCGTGGTCTAAATAAAACCATTTGTGTCATTTCGAACGAAGTGAGAAATCTGCTTTTTTCGATGTCCGACATCCGAGGTTCGAAGTCCGATCAAGCCATCTTAGACTACCCCTATTACGATGCCATATAGTTATTTCCGGCTTTCGCTTCTTTCGCGCTTTCGCGTTTCCCCATAAATACAAGAAATCTGCTGTTTTCGATGTCCGAGGTCAGATGTCCGAAGTTCGATCACTTTATTGCTTGGGTTGCGCCACGTAGAAGGAAACGGCGATTCGGAGATCAGTCTGGAGGTTAGAGGTTGGGAATGGGCATTGGTACAATCATTCGTAAGCTGTTACCGCCTTCCGAGATTCGACTTGAGATATATATATCCGCGTTTTATAATGAAATTACGCGGTAGCGGAGCAGGACCGGGCTAAAACCTGGTATATGATATGGGAACCTTTGGCCGCTTGTCAGCGTACATTAATCTAGGAACTGAGGTGGAGGTCCCTTGGTGGAACTTGTAGACACCATAATTGAGGGAGCACGGGACGAAGACCGACGTGAGTTTGATCGCTTGGTGGAGCGTTATCATAAGCAGGCTTATAATGTTGCGTATCGCATGGCGGGCAACCACGCCGATGCCGAGGATTTGACTCAGGAAGCGTTTATTCGTGCTTTCAGGTTTTTTGGACAATATCGCAGGGAACTTCCTTTTGATAGTTGGCTGTATAAGATAATGTCCAATGTTTTTATTGATCGGCTGCGCAGGAAGCCGAAAGCGCATATAAGATCATTGGAACAACCGGTGCAGACCTCCGAAGGGGAGGCGCAGTTCGATGTTGCCGACACAGCGAGAGGACCGGAGGAAGTCGTCCTGGCGATGGAAGTGGATGGCCGCATTCAGGCGGCCTTGGAGGAATTGCCGGAAACGTTCAGGATCACGGTGATCTATGCCGACATAGAAGGTCTTTCCTATGAGGAGATCGCGGAAGCCACAAAAACCAATATCGGCACCGTTCGATCGAGGCTTCATCGCGGCAGGCGTCTTCTCAGGGATAAGCTTAAAAAGTATGAACATCAGTTATTATAGGGCAGGTGGACTACTATGAATTGCCGTCGCGTTGTGAATTCAATTTCCGCTTATGTGGATGGGGAGCTTACGGGAGCCGAGATGCTCGACATCAGAAGACATCTCGAAGATTGCCCGGAGTGTATGGAAGAATACGAATCCCTGCGGGAAACAAAACTTATGGTCGCCAGGCTGGCTAATGTGACGCCCCGGGCGGACTTTGCGGCAAGCATCATTCACAAGCTGAACCAGACGACTATGTCGCCGCATCAGAAATTGCTGACAAGAATGACCGGTTATCTTGGCAGAAAGCTCAGCCCGGCGGTGGCGGCTCTCGCCGTCTCCGGTATTGCATTTGCAATATTGGCAGCCGGAGGACAAAACAACCTTGAGCCTGGCTCTGAGGTTGTGGCGAATGCGCCTGTGAGCGTGTATAAACAGAACATTTCTTTTACGCCGGAAATACCGGAAAATCCGATCCTGTATTCCAACTCCGGCCCTGTGGTCATCGCAAATGAAGCCGATCATGGATCACTTCAATTCGTGGATTTCGCCACTCGGTAGGCCGGGCATAGTTTTGACTTCATTAAACGATGCGCCAGGAGAACCTCGGGCGCACAAGCCTGGGTTTTGCCTGGCGCTTGCCATATATCAAACAATCCCGGATCATTTGTCCCGG
This sequence comes from Armatimonadota bacterium, assembly GCA_012522575.1. Taxonomy (GTDB): domain Bacteria; phylum Armatimonadota; class UBA5829; order UBA5829; family UBA5829; genus DTKD01. The sequence goes on from JAAYKE010000076.1 coordinate 4,330, forward strand.
TCTGCCGGACAGGGCGCGAGTTAAACTCCTTTTTATTGTTGCGGAACGCAGCAGAAAGCTGCTCCGTCAAAGTAGGCGTACCAAACGAAATCTTTCGACATATATATTTATATTCACTTCAGGAGGAATCAACGAGCGATGCTGTCTTACTTGAGATCCCATATTAAGAACCCCAGTCTTGTGATGGTATGTATCCTCAGCCTGGCGTTGGGGTTCTCGCTCGCGGCTCACTTTTATCACCATGCAACCAGCCCTGCCATTGCCGCTGCGCCCAAAGACCTGACCTCGGCCAACTGGCGCACTGCATTTGCAGATATTTCGGACAAACTTGCTCCGAGCGTGGTGTTTATCACGAGCGAAAAGGATGTTACCTACGAAGCTTATGATCCCTTTGAGGGATTCGGATTTGGCTGGCCGTTTGGCGAACCCAGGCGCGCTCCAAGAACAGAAAAAAGAACGCAGAAGGCTACCGGATCCGGATTTGTCGTTCGCTCGGACGGCTATATCCTCACAAATAACCACGTTGTTGCTGGCGCGGACAGGGTCACGGTCAAGCTCACCGATGGCCGAGATTTCAAGGGCAAAGTATTTCTGGACCCCAGAACCGACCTTGCGCTGATCAAAATCGAGGCAACAAACCTGCCTGCCGTATCTTTTGCCGACTCGGACAAGGTGCAGGTGGGCGAGTGGGCTATTGCGGTAGGAAACCCATTTGGACTCCGTAACACCGTGACGGTTGGCGTTGTCAGCGCATTGAGAAGAGAGGCTGACCCGACCGCTGACAATGGCGGCTTGGGCTATCCTGAAGCCATTCAAACCGACGCCGCGATCAATCCCGGCAACTCCGGCGGGCCGCTGGTCGATATCGATGGCAAAGTTATTGGCGTCAACTTTATGATCTATTCCAGCACCCGGCAAAGCGCAGGGATCGGTTTTGCGATTCCGTCAAACAGCGCTAAGTTCGTTATGGATCAGTTGATATCCAAGGGCAAGGTGGTTCGGGGATATCTTGGCCTTGTGCCGGTGGATCTCAGTCCTGTAAAGGCGCAGGTCTACGGAACTAAGAAAGGCGCGCTGGTCGAAAGCGTGGAGGCCGATTCTCCTGCGGGCAAGGCCGGAGTGCAGGTTGCGGACGTTATCATAAAAATGGACGACAAAGCTGTCGATACCGCGCTGGATCTGCGGCGAATTGCCCAGGCGCTGGCTCCGGGAACGACTGTCAAGCTGACAATTCTGCGTGATAAGGCGGAGAAGACGCTCAATGTTAAGCTCGGCGAGGCTCCCAGCGGAGTAGAGGAGGCTGCGGTAGAGACCGGCGGGGAGCTTGGACTCTCTGTGGAGGCTCTGACCGCTCAAAAAGCGAAGGCGCTCGGCGTGTCCGGCACAACCGGCGTAGTTGTCACCGGAGTCGAGCAGGGCGGGTCGGCTGACAGAGCAGGCATCAAAAAAGACGATGTCATCAGGAGAATAAATAATACTCCTATTACCAACCTGCAGACCTACAACGCGGCCGTCTCTAAACTCAAAAGCGATAATGGGGCTGTGGTAATGGTAATCTACCGAGGCAATACAACCCTTATCATCGAGGTGCCGATGGATTAGCGACGAGGCCGGCGTTAATCAAATCACCCATTGACGCCCCGCAGGCAGCGCTTTCGGGGCGTCACCCTTTCTGATTTGACTCGAAAGTGCTACCATGAAAGTGGCGTGAAGTCACGTAACTTGATTACGGTCAAGTTTCGTGGCCGCTCGCTGGTGTATGCTTAGTATTGAGATATCCGGAGAGGTAAGGTAAAATGAGCACAGTGTCGGACGAACAAGTAGGA
>JAAYKE010000077.1 GCA_012522575.1 Armatimonadota bacterium
AACTCATCGACGTATACTTCTCTCACGGCGTGTTCCTCCTTTTGCATTCGTGACAATCGCATCTTAGAGAGAGGAATGCGCCTTACCTACCTCAGCTCGATTTTACACACAACATTGTACGCTACCGGCTAGTACTGCGCTGTTGCGCTGAGACCAAACCAATGCTAAGCTAATGAACATACTGCTATGAAATTTGTTTCTGCACATCTTAAGCGTATTGCGCTAACTCTTGCCAAGTTTTTGGTAGCGGCCGTGTTGTTGTATATGGCAATACGGCAAATAAAAGGCGCTCTGGAAGAGGCCGATTTTTCAACGGTTACGCTTTCTCCCTGCTATTTGGTAATATCGGGCATTCTATACTTGGTCGGCATGGCTTTTTTTGGATCATTTTGGAGAATTGTTGTCGCCGATATGGGCGGAAAAATGGATCGCGCAGAAGCCCTGAGAGCGTATCTAATTAGCCAACTCGGCAAATATGTGCCCGGCAAAGCGTTGGTTCCTATGATGAGATGTGCGCTGGTTGATCGAAGTCGGTCATCGGTCTCGATCACTGCCTTGTCATCCGTTTATGAAACCCTGGCAATGATGGCAGTCGGCGGCCTGATAGCTGTTTTAACGTTGTTTGCAGCAGGCATACATCGAGCTTCAATTCTGGTCCCAGCGGCTGCAATTGCTGTTGTTTTTGGAATAGTGGTGCAACCGTTTGTGTTCCAATCTCTGGTAAAATTGATTGGGATTCCGCTCCGAAAGACTAGCGATGAGTTGGTAAGCCCAGTTCGCAGCCGTACTTTAATCCGCGGGATTTATATCGAATCGGCAGGCTGGCTGTTCTTGGGAATTAGTCTCGCAGCCGCAGCCGCAGCCGTCGGCTCGCCAATGTGGGATCTGAAAGGTCTCATGCTTATGACAGGCAACTCAGCGCTTGCTATTACCGGAGGGTTCGTAGCCGTTGTCGTCCCTGCCGGACTTGGAGTCAGGACATCTATTATTATATTCACTTTGTCTCCCATTATCGGGCCAAGCCAAGCCGCGATCATCGGTCTGGTTATGAGAGCTGTCCAGATTGTCTCAGAGTTATTTATTAGCGCGCTGCTATACTTTTACGGTCGAAGGGGAAGGTCAAATGATTAGCATCATAATACCTACGTATAATGAAGAAGAAAACGTCGGCCAACTAATTGCCGAAATCGACGCTGTATTGGCAAATGATAATATCGAGGCCGAGGTGATATTCGTAGATGATGGCTCAACGGATGGAAGTTGGCAGAAAATCATAGATATGGCGGCTAATGACGATAGAATTCGTGGTGTGCGCTTCAGACGCAATTTTGGCAAAGCCGCTGCGCTATCTGCAGGAATTGCAAAGGCGCGTGGCGACATTATCATTACGATGGATGCTGATCTACAAGACAATCCCAAGGAAATACCACACCTTCTTGCCAAAATCGACGAAGGTTATGATGTAGTCAGCGGCTGGAAAAAAATACGACATGACCCCTGGCACAAGGTAATGCCAAGTCGCATATTCAACTGGTTTATCGGGAAAATCTGTGGCCCGCCGCTACACGATCACAATTGCGGCCTTAAGTGCTATAAGGCAGAAGCGCTTCGCGAAGTTACATTATATGGAGAACTTCATCGGTTCATTACGGTTCTTACCTATATGCGTGGTTTTCGTGTGACTGAAATCCCCGTCGAACACAGACCGCGTATACACGGCACATCCAAATACGGCGTTAAGAGGTTCCTTAAAGGTTTATTGGACCTCATTACTGTGCGATTTTTGACCGGATACGGACAGCGTCCGCAACACGCGTTTGGCGCCGTCGGATCAATTGCCTTTGTGTTTGGACTGGCTGGAATGATCTATCTTGCCGTTTTATGGTTGACTGGAGTGAGACCAATTGGCACACGACCTATTCTTATGTATTCCGTTGTCGCATTATTGTTCGGCGCTCAATTGGCATCGGTCGGCATTCTTGCAGAATTGTTTACCTCTTACAATATGAGCGCCGGAACCGCCCGATTTTACAGTATTTCCGATGAAATAGACTAAGAAAACAGCGAAAAGACCGTACCACAGTATATTGCAGCAATATGCAATCCGCTCTCAGCAGAGTTATTATCAGTATGCCGTAGCGCAAACAACTGCACTGGATTTGAAAGTAACAAGATAATATCGCATAGATGGCACGCATTGTGCAGCATCATCTATCAGGTATGGAAGGGGAGCTTTGTATTCGAGCAGCTCTCTCAACTTTTGGAGGAAACCCAATGAGAAACACTATGCGATTTGTCTCAATTATGTTCATGCTGCTCGCGATTTGTGTGGCAGCAAATGCTGCTGAGGTTGTTCTTCAGACCCCGACCAATGGGGGCGCACATTATGGGTGGAACACGAAATATGGTGATACCGGGTATTCGCCAGCAACCGACGCTCTGGGCTGTGGATTGTATTTCGGTGCGCCGTATGGCAACGATTATACAATCGCAATCTTTGAAATACCCATTTATCAGCTTGCGGGAGCTACTCTAACAAGCGCTAATCTGGTAGTCAACTCTCTCGGGTTTGACACCGGTTACTATTATGGCTCAGCAAAGATTGGTTGGCTTAACACCGGCACTGCCACTCTCACCGGCGAAGTTATTGCGGACGGCCTTGGCCCAGCCGCAAAGAGCATGCCTGGCCAGTTTGAAATATACAACAGCGACAACGGTGGAGCGCCTGGCGTTCATACTTTTGACGTGCTCAGCTGCATTCAAGACGATTTAGCTAACGGCAGGGCGTATTCTACATACGTCCTATCTGGTTCGAGGGACACCTACGGAGGCATCAGCGGCCCTACAACCGTAAATGCGCCGATAATCGTAGCTAATACGGTTCCGGAACCTGCCAGCCTGCCGGCTATTGCAGCAGGTTTGATACCCGTGCTGTTCAGGCTTCGCCGCCGACAATAAACACGTTACTAACACGAATCAAGCCCGCCATTGAAAAACCGTGGCGGGCTTTTACACGTCTGCAAATAAGGCAACTTAGCACATAAGCCCACGAAGCGCATTAGCTTGACACAATCCGAACTGTCACATAAAATTGGTTGCTCAGGCTTCACGCTACCGAAGTAACTAATTTATTAAAGGTGATACGGATGTTAGTCAATAAGACTACTTCCGGAGAACTCGCCACTGTCAGATCAAGTCTTGACAAGTACAAAAGGAGACAGCTTTGCTAAGTCTTATCTTGTCCTATCTGCTGTCGTTTGGTCTGTATTCCTGCGCTATCTTGGGATCCGGCATAGTGATCGTCGGACTGCCGAATAGCGCCTTGGCTAGCCAGAAGTCGGCTGGCATCGCACCCGCGATGTGGGCCGTTCAGTTTGCCGCAATGCTTCTGTCAGGTATGATATCCGGACTGATCTTTCGTCGGTTTGCACAGCCCAATACGCGCAAGCACGCACTGTGCTATTGCATCGCTCTGCTGCTGATGGTTACTATCTCTTCCGTGATCATAGGGGAGACTGACGTTCTACTCATCGCATTGGCTATCCACGCTGGATACATAATCAGCCTCTTGGCTGCTGTGTTCTATAGAACAGTGTCTGTATGATATGTTCGGCAAGATAGAATATGAGCCGGACGACATATCTGTTCCCAGAACACGGTTCCACGCCCCGGGCAGCAATGGCCCCTTACGGACAAACATCCAATGAGTATGGTTATGCCTGCGACAAAAATAATACCCAAAATATTACCAATCAAGGAGAAATTCATATATAATTAATTTGAAGTATACTGTAACAGGCAAATACTTCATTTCCCACGATGATCGTTGTTGTCTTGACTTCCGAATGAGGAGGAAACTGGAATGAACCACGTTATTGTCCGTCAGTTGTGTGTGATAACCCTGGCTGTTCTGATTCTGGCCTGTTCTGCGGTATTCGGTGACCAAAAGGACGAACTCTTCCCCGAAGGAATCATATCAGCCATTCAGATCAAGGATGATCTACGGGAAGGGCAACTGGAGCAAGCCAAAAAGAACATAGAGGACCTAAAGAGCACGGATCAATGGGTCAGAGAATGGGCCGAACAAAGGCTGTTGGCGATTCACACATCGGTTGTTAAAGGCTTGATCAAAATCGTAGAGGATGAGTCAGCAGATCAGGCGATGCACGGACCTTTGTATCGTTCGGTGGCATTGTTGGGCGCGTATCGTGCGCCTGAAGGCATTGGTGCGCTGGTCGGTAGATTGACCTATCTTCCTTCCCTGCCTGACCGTGTGCGACCGGTGGAAGAGGAGTACGAGGGGTACTATCCGTGTGCGAAGGCTCTGGTATCGATTGGCCTGCCTGCACGGGACAAGATGACCAGCATAATCGGCGGGTCGAGCAATGAACTGGAAAGAGCCTTGGCCGCCTGGGTTCTGGTCAAAATCGAAGGCAAGGAACAGGCTGTATCCCTTCTTGACCGCTATGCAAAGAAATTAACAGATAATCGCTGGCGCGAAAATATCCTAAAAGCAAGGGACTATGCAGCATCCTATGCTCCAAGGACGGACCACCCGTATAGTCGGCCTCTTTAGGCGGCGCCACGGGTGCGATAGACGAGTCTTGTATTTGCTGCGGAATGCGTGTCTATCATTCCGGCAGGAACATCATATTTCGCATGTACGATTGAATCACGTTCGTCCGGATCATTTTACAGGTCAGTGACCGAAAGCGCGGGATAGGAGGTATCGAAATGCTAAATAGAATAACCATCACAGTTTTGTTTCTGTTCTTGTTTTCGGTGTGCCAGGCGTCTACCGGGCAAGCGGATGGCGTAATTTCGCCTCAGCCTGAGCGCGTCAGAGAGCAGTCCTCAAAAATACGCTTAAGCGCGAAATTGCAACAGGAGAGTGTGGAAGCGGGTCAAAGTGTCCTGCTTACGCTGACGCTTCTCAATACTTCAAACGAACGGCTGACTGTTGAGTCTTATCGCAATGCGTACGACGATTATAGCTTTGTTGTGACTGATGAGGAAGGTAAGGCGGTACCACAGACAGCCAAGATGAAGACATTCATTCTGGATGATAGTATCGTCTCCAGCCATGCTCATTTTCTGGCTCCCGGACAAGCTCTCGAATGTTCTATATGTGTGAATGCCCTATTCGATATGACCCTTCGGGGCAAATACACTATCACGGCCAAAAGAATTCTGCCGATCCACCAATGTCCGGATGGCGTCACGTCCAACCCGGAATTTGTCACGATAACTAAGCCCTCTGCTGCATATACGATCAAGGAGGTTAAATAGCGGGCGGCACTTTAGAGGTTGGAAGTTAGAGGTTAGAGGTTAGAAAAGTTATTGAGAGGGTTTGCGTTGTTTCGGGAAAAGGGGTTTAGCTATGAGCGAGAACAAGGAAGCACAGACAATCGTCCATTTGAGCGATGTAATGAGACTGCTGCCCTACTTGATTGCTTGGGGATTGGTCAGCATCATCCGAGAGCTTCGGCTTCTAGGGCCGTGGGAGAGAGCGGCCGTGCTCAGTTGTTTCGGGAAGTCTTCAGGCTGTCTCAAAAGTCATCGGCGGAAGTGCATTCTGAAAAACGGCTTGCGAAAATGGCCGAGAAGTGGCCTCTCGCGACTTTTTGGACTTCTGGCACGTCCAGATCCTGGCCAGAATATCCTGTTTAGGGACTTCTGAGACAGTTTCAGGGTTTCCCGAAAGAACAGAAAATAGAGAGAACTTCTATGCTTAGAACATTGTTTGCTTTGGCTGTTGGGTTGGTTGTCGTCAACATTGTGAGTCTCGAATTGCCTGGCCCAATGGGCTTTTGGAATAACTACTTTGGAGTTGCGGTTGGCGCTGCCATCACTGGTGCGATGCTTCGGTCACGGCAATGGCTGTTCGGCGCGATTGTTGGTGTGATGTTTGGTGGTTATATGGCAGCCGGCGTTTCGTTGGTTTTTGACTCGTTCAAACGTAACTACGGGATGCGGATAGACTATCATGTTTATCTTGTACTGGCGGCACATATTATTGGCTATGCAATCGTAGGCGCCGCGGCTGCGGCGGCAGCCCCCAAGCTGCGCTTAATGCTTCGCCGCTGACGTTGTTAGAGGCGCGGCGGCTCCGGCGACTTCGGGAAAGGGGTTTCCCTAAACAACAAAATGAGCGTTGATGAATATGTAAGGGCGCTAAGCGCCGTCGCAGATCAATCTGTATACGGTCCGGTTTTGGAACCGGGAACGCTCATAGCGACTGACCCAATTGAGCCTTTTGCGCGTATCTCTTCCGTTGTGTGGATCAAGTCTGCAGCGTTCCACGCCGAAAGCCTCCGCCACCATTGTGGCAATATGGTCGACGAGATGCGAAACCTGTGGGCGGATGTCCGATGCCTGGAGACATCAGCAAGTCGGTTCGATGATTTGTTTTGGGATGCGTTCAGTGATGCCCGTGTGGACGATTTGCGTTTCCATGCGACAGTTTATCTGCTGTATGCCGAACTCATCAGAAGCAATGTGCTGGATGATGTTAGCGGTCTGTCAGTAAGCCTACGTTGTATACGACCATCAGGAGGAGCTTTCGATGCTAACGATACAATTTCCCATCGCGAACTAGTTCTACTTCTCAGTGAGAGGTTCTCTTTGACCGACGTGGAGCCTGCACATATTGCGACGGATCTGCTGGATCTTGGAAATAGCGTGACAGCCACTAGCGTTGCTCTTGAGGCATTCCATCATTCGGAGCTTATTAAGGGTGTCGAGTTGTTGGCGCGTTTTGCTAACAGCCATGCTGCGGTTCTATGGCTGCTGGCGAACCTGCTTCGGGCAGATGTCTCACTGCGAATGCTATTGTCCGCAACCTGTGACTGAATTTGTTTCCGTTGTTTCGGGAAAAGGGGTTTAGCATGAGCGAGAACAAGGAAGCACAGACAATCGTCCATTTGAGCGATGTAATGAGACTGCTGCCCTACTTGATTGCTTGGGTATTGGTCAGCATCCTCCGAGAGCTTCGGCTTCTAGGGCCGTGGGAGAGAGCGGCCGTGCTGGCTGTAGCAACTGCCAGTTGGTTCACCTTTGACTTGTGGCGCACGCAGCGTTCTCGTCCCACCGCAGAAAGAGTGTCGCTGCCGAAGCTGGCTGCTGTCTCTGCGATCATATCTGCGCTGGCAGTGCCGGTTTTCTGGCTGCTGGTCAGGTAGCACAAAAATAGCAAAAATACGATGCAACGTGCAATCCTGTCTCAGCAGAGTTATAATATCAATATGATAAAAGCGATTCTTGTTTTAGCTGGCGGGGCTTTAGGGGCCCTGACCAGATACGGCGTCACTTACTTCACCTCTAAGGCGCACTCTTCCACTTTCGCGTTCGGCACGCTATACATAAACCTGATCGGATGCTTGCTTATAGGAATGGTCTTCGGTCTGAACGAAATGCGCGGAGTCAATCATCACTTTAGACTGTTCTTTACCACCGGATTTCTCGGCGCAATGACCACATTTTCAGCATATGGTTTGGAAACTATCGGCTATGCCAACAGCGGAGAGTTTTCACGTGCAATCGCGAATATCGTTGCAAATAACATAGGCGGTCTGTTGTGCGTGAAATTGGGCAGCGTGCTGGCAAGATATATGTGTGTTTGAATGTTGAATACATTCCATTATTTGGGGAAATGGTTTCCCGAAATAACAAATATGTGGTGCAGCTAGGATACTACACGCATTCCGTAGTTTCGGCAAAAACAAACGGTGGGGCTGCGGCTTGCGGGTCGTCACCTGCATCGAGTAATAAAGGAGAGAATTAACAATGCGTTTCAGATTATTTGTATTCGTTCTAATGGTCGTATTGGTGGCATTTTCTGCTTCTTTATATGCGCAGAGTGCGCCTCAGTCGGACGCGACACTTGACGCTCAGGATGCCGAGGCGTCGGCTGGTAATGAAAGGGAGATGTGGGTTCCCTTGAGCTTCAAGGACTTTCTCCAGCAGGCGGCTTACCACCATAACGATTGGTCAGCAACGCTGAATTACAAGGATACGTCTTGGGCGCGGCAGTGCGATGCGTTGACAGCCAGCGCGAAACAGGAGTTCAAGCTGACGAACGAGCAGACTAACAGGCTCGAAGGACTGATCTGCGAGTGGAAATTGCGGAGGCTATCCGGCTACTCCAGCGAGTTTGCGGACAATCCTCTGGCGGCTGGATCATATAACGAAGCCCAGATGAGCTTCGTATTGAGAAGGCACTACACGCAACGGGCGTTTAGGGTACTCGACACTGTCAGATTGGTACGGGATATCGCTTCCATTCTCGGCTCCGGCAAGATCGAAGATGCGCGCAAGCTCGTAGGTGATCCTCAGAATGCCAAGCTCTCTCACAGTCTTATAGATTCTGGAGGATCGTTTGAACCGGGCTTCGATCGCCTGGTCGAGCGGTGGAAGTACGCGGAGTTTCTGTCTCCGTCAACTGTGTCTCCGTCAACTGAGCATCTACGTTTGCGAAATGCCTTCGTCACCGCCCGGTATGAAGTCGAGGTATCGTTGGACCAAGTTCGTAAACTCATGAAACGGCTTGACGAACTGGAAGCTGCTCCAACTTTGGATCAGACGGCGGTTATGTCGGTATTTTCCGAGGGCATTGATGCGGAAGTGAAGATGGGCCTTGCTGACTTCAGAGGCGAATGGGAAATGCTGAAGCTAATACCAGTCGAATATCAGGGCACGTGGGCTGCGCTTCCTCCGTACACGAGTATTCCCGGCACAAAGAAGCCCAATACCGCCCAAACAGGAGAATCGTCCGCAGGCAAATCTGAATGAGGTGTCCGTGCTCCATGTTTCCGTTACGTGGTTTCGGGAAAAGTGGAAGCTGTCTCAAAAATAATAGGCCAGCAGGCATGAATTCGTGGGCTTGGTGTCGAACTCTTTTATGGAGGTGACTACAATGCCGCGATTCAAGGATATGCCGCAAGTTCCGGGCCAGATGTGGCATCGCCAACATCACCAGGATGAGCCGGCATCCGCTGGCGCAATATCATGTGGGACAATAGAAAGGTAGGATTACCAAGATGAGAGTATGTACGCAGAACCGATCTTGTGCGGGATTTCGAGTCGTATTACGAGTTTTAACTGGTATCTTGCTGATGCACTGCCTCATAGCTTCGTGTGGCGCTGCGCAGGGCCAACAGTCGAGCGTTTGGGCGCCAAAGAGCTTCGAGGCCTACCTGATGGATGAGGCAGCATCCAAGCGCGATCAGATGTCGATTACTGCGCCAGATAGTATGAAGACATGCAAGCAGTGGGCTTCCGACTGGGTTGTTGCAGTCCAGCAGAGCCTGAAACTAGATGATGCTCAGGTGACAAGATTGACGACCGTGGCACTTAACCGCGAACTCAATAGTTATGCCTACTGCCTCGCCATCAAAGGGCCAGCGGATTATGTGTCTCATCCGCTTGCTCGTCGTGCGTTTAGAGAAAGCGAGGGGCGCAACATGCTGTCTGCTTATTTTGTCGTCGCTGCTTACAAAGCCCTTCAGGATGAGGCGTTCTGGAGCAGTGCTTCGGCGATAGTCGAGGGCGTCGAAAGGCAGTCCTCGTCAGGTCACTTACTTGATGAATATCGAAGTTCATTATCCAACTGCCTTCTGCAAGCCAATCAACCTACAGTGCCGGGTCTCTGGCGATTGCAGGCGCGCCTTCGCTATGCTAAGTACCTCGCCCCGGCGTCCTCAATTGCGCTTCAGGACATATATGACAAGGCATCGAAAACGGTGCGACCGCAGTTGGCCCGGCTAATGGAATTGGGGAAGCAGGTAGACTCCTTCCAGAGCGGCGCTCAAGCAGATGACAGCGCGACAAGAGCACTGCTGCTTCAGGGAGCGGACGTTGAAACCGAGATGGCGCTCGTTTGCCTTACTGCAGAGTGGGAGATGCTTGATTTGATTCCGCCAAAATATCAAGGCACGTGGGCTGCCATTCCTCCGTACACGAGTATTCCGGGCACAAAGAAGCCCAATACCGCCCAAACAGGAGAATCGTCCGCAGGCAAATCTGAATGATGTGTCCGTATTCTGATTTTCTATATGATATGAGGTGTTGAAAATGAAGAATAAGACGACAGCAGATGCTTCCTCAAGCGGGTTGAGTAAAACACTCAAACCTGCAATATTGATCCTGTCTATTGCTGTTGTTGCAGCAAGCTTGGTCTTTTTCAGCAGGGCAGTTGTTCTGAGTCAAGATCAATCGCCTGCCG
>JAAYKE010000008.1 GCA_012522575.1 Armatimonadota bacterium
CAACGGATCGATATCCGTGTAGGAGGGTCGAGCAACATCGGATATAATAGTCAACCAGTCTCGGTTGCCGCTAACTCCGGCGTGATCTATCATACCGGGCGCGGCGCTGGAATCGTGCACTGTTACCGATATAGTTGCACTTTCAAAGGTTACAATTTCCCTGTCTCTGACTCCGCGTCCCACATTTTTCAACTGTCGGACTGCTGGAGCTCCGCTAGGTCCCGCCCGTAAACTAGACGCGTAATACATAGGATGGGATCGCGGGTCATATATCAGCCTGTTGTTAGTCCGCGGCTGATTGAGCGCAGGTTCGTTGTAAGGCTGCTGCCTTGTGTTGGACATATTTAGTCCTGCGCTGACCGCGACTCGGAAAATAGCTCCCTGCGAAGGGGAATTCTCGTGGTGGCGCATAGGAATATTTCCACTGAGCCAAACGACGCGTCCGCCGGAGTAGTTAGCCCAGTAACCTATTGCCGCACCAAATGTGCCGTATGGCAGTTGCTTAGTGTCAATGGTAAATCTGCCGTTAGCCAGATTGCACTGCGCGTCCTTGGAGGTGAACTCCCAACCCGCCGCTCCGGGAGTCGGAGTTACGGATGTGACTACCCCGACGCTTGAGGTCTGACCAACGGTAAATGATCTACTGCTGAGTTTGCGATATTGCACAAATAGCTGCTGGCCGGCAATGACCCTTTTAGCATCAGGATCAATTTCCAAACTTGTTTCCGGCAGCGGAGTGGCCAGTCGAATAACACCCGATTTGGAGCAATACCCTACAGGCTTTCCTTCATGCAAATAGTAGTTGGTTCCGCTCGTATCATAGACACCGTCAACCGCATTGGAGGACACTACAACATAAAACTGCGCGCCTTCAGTAAGACGATTCAAGTCGGGAAGGTGGGTGAAATATAATTTCCCGTAGGGATTGCTTGCCGACGGAGCTTCATAACGCGGTTTGAGCGGCGCTGTCGGGTTAGCCGGATCGTCAAGCGGATCGGTCAGGTCGAAAAAGTTTTCTCCGTTCATCACGTCGTTTTGACTGCCGTAAATCCCCAACACCGGACATTCCTCCGGCGTCAATTGAGGGTCATTAAGCTTGCCTTCTACCTCATTGGCGGCATAACTGCGGTTGGGATCCAGGTTGAGGATGCCCGGATTGATAAGCAGATACGGCGAGTGATTGTCCATAATGGGAATGCTGTAAACGGTATATGGCATAGGCAGCGGGCTGGACTCGGTAATGACATAGTTCGTGCCCGGCGCATAATAGCTCACATAGACCTTGTTGACTCCCGCAGGAAGCTTCCCATCGGTCTCCATAATTTCGATGACATTATAAGCAGGCCAGCCTGCATTATCGTCGTCTTCTGGAAATATTGCGGATGCATTTCTGATTCGAGCCTTAAGTCGACTGGCAGCTGACTTGGAAGGCGAGCTCCATACTCCCACCAGCAGCAGCGGAACCTTTTCGGTCACGATAACTGCTGGCGTAGCAGGACGGGAGGAATCATCATCTCCGCCAGCGGCCTCATCCTGCTGGGGAACGATGCACGCAGGTACATTGCCATGTGCGTCAGGTACGGGAACTTCTTCAGCCACAGCCGTGATAGCTTCAGCATCTACGAAGTCGACTCCGTGTTCGAATGCCGGGTTGCCGGTGCCGTCCGGATTGATGGCGACGGGTTCAGGGTCGGGCTGTACAGATACGTACCCGATTTCCATGAATTTTTCTCCGGGAAGCACCGGAGATGGCTCCTCGAATCCTACAAAGCCGTCGGGCGGAACCAGCGCAGGCCACCAGGTCAGCGTATCAGCCCAGGCAGACGGAATGGTTTGTCGCACTGAGCCTATGGTGGCAGACCACGTAGACCCTATTCTGCCCCGGTTTATCAGACCCTCAGTGCGGCCGCTGGCTTCCAGCGTGGGCCAAACATTGTCGGTATGCGACCACACCGCAGAGATATTCCAGACCGAGTTGGCAGTAGCTGCTGTCGGAGAGGAACTTAGACTCATTTCCGCCAATGTCCCCGTGCCAAGCCCAAGCAGCCCCGCCACAATCAAGAGAATTAAGAGCAAACGCCCGTTATAGGTCTTCATAGTTCATCTTCCTTCCACGCTCCATTTCTGGAGCGCCCTTCCGCAATCTACCCCCAAGGCATCTCATCATCAGGAGGGCAATGCGCGGGGAATTCTGCCAGACCCCACGCGCCCGCCGCTGATATGTAGATGTGTTATCCGCGAAATAACTAATTGCCCCCCGGATTGGCAGTCACATCGCCACCGGGGAACACAGGCGGACGGAAGACAAGAGTGACTGGCTGTTTGGCTCGAACCCAATAACCACTCCAGGGATTCATCAGAGTGCTTTTATCGTTGCTGATATCATAGGCCCACTTGGTAGTATTCCAACTGAACAGATATCCGTCCATCCAACCCTTGGAGACTGCATCAGCCAGCGACCAGGTATCATTTCCGTAATGGACCTTAACCTGTCCCCAGTAGACCGGATAGACAAATGGGTTGCCAATTATATTCCAGCCCCTCTTCAGACTGATATATTGCTCAACAGTCTGTTTGCCGCTTCCAAACCCTTCGCCGACAATGGCGGCGTCCGTATTCACCCTGAACGACTGTCTCTCGTTCCAGGAAAGTCCTCCGACATATATCCAGAACCCCTGCCCCGGCGTCAATTTACTAATGTTGTAGTAACGATTGGTAAGGGTGTCATAATACTGAGCGCCGAACAGTCCCGGAGTCAGTCCCAACGGGTTGCCATCGGACAAAAAGTATGGGTTATTAAATGCAAACGGCACGTGCATCAACTGCCATCCGTAGTCAAAATAACTTCCTTTGGTCGCGGGAATGCAAATCGTTCTTTTCACGGACTGCTGCCAGTATTTGCCTGTGGGATCATTATCGGCGACGGAGACATAAATCGGCAGTTCGCCGGCATATTCTCCGGTAGCCCTTACAGTCCATTCGACCGGAGTGCACTCCATGTTGCGCTCGACTACTTCCTCGATTCGCTGGCTTGCCGTGTTGCCCGGCAGACCGGAGACAAGCTCCAGACCCTGAGGCAGCGAAATTGTTGCGGTGGCCTCGCGCAGTTCGTATGGCCCAAGTTCGGTAGTAAGATTGTAGACATACGCTTTCACGTTGAACATCGACGGGTACAGCTCAGGCGTGTTGATCATCGCGTTCATGCTGTCGTATTTCAGGCTTTTTGGAGCCTGCACGCTCAGCAGCGCCGTGTCCCGCTCCGTCTTGGAGCCTACCTGATGGGTCCATCTGCTGGTCGAGGAACCAAGTCCGTAATAAGTGACTATTTTTCTGGTAGCTCCCGGGGCCAGAAGTTTCTGCTCCCAGCACAGCAGCCAGGCCATATCGAAAATGGTATGCGGTTTCTCCGGTCGATAATCGGTCGGCAGCCACAAGTTTTTGTGATACAGGTCGACGTGCTCCCCGATAGCTACCATATTCGGCCTGGTGGCGTCCTCCAGGCCAAGAACATTCCTCGTCACGTTGCCCGGATTTGAAATATCGTCATATACCTCAAACCAGTCCGGCACAGCAGGATTGAGCTTATTGTCTTCGGGGTCCCTGCCGCCGAATATCATAGCTTTCTGCTTTGTGATCGGCTGGGTAGCTCCGATGCCGGGTATGAAAGCGTAGTTCTGGTTAATGTAGTAACCATATCCAATGGTCTCAGCAGCCGACCCGACTATCGGAGCTCCTGTTTCTACATCTCCATATTGCTGGAAGCCGATATTTTGAGTCACGATGCCGGTGTTTGTGATTTCGTACTCGAACCTGACCAAATCCCGGACAAGCTCAATTCTGATCTTTACAAGAACATCCGAGCCGGCTACCCGCCATGTCCCTTCGATATAAGGACCCCATTTGCCGCTATCGATCAGCGTCGGAATCTTTCCGGGCTGACCGTCGCCGGTGCTATACCATCCTCCGGTGCTGCCATCGCCGATCATTCGCATTTCATCGCCGATGCGCAGTTTCCAGTAGCCAAAGTAGTGACACGGCATAAAACCCATAAAAGTCAGCGGCATGTTATCATCGGCGGGGTTCTCCGGGTCTCCCTTTTTGGAAACAACTCCCCAGCGTCCGGCAATGCCCCAGTCATGATCGGTCTCTGAGGTGATCACCTTATCATCCCTGGCCCCTACATCGTCATCGTCAGACCTGGCCCTGGATACTACTTTGCCACTGACACCGATCTTAGCAGCAATATATTCATTCTCCAGAGTTATGACACGTGCTGCCTCAGTAGTATAGCTCGGATAGTTGGCGGGTATCTGCCCTTGAGCAAACGCCATACCCGCTGCCATCAAAGCAACACCTATGAACAGAACTCCTCCGATAATACGTCGCTGACCTGTCTTCATTGAGATTCTCCTAACGTCCCCGCCGCCTGGTTAATGAACACTCATTGTAAGTTTGTCATTGGGCGAGGTTCCGCCCACCAGGGCACGCAGCCAGTAGCCCTTGTAAGGATCCAAAAGCCTTCTGTCGGCGGGCACTATCTTATAGCCACTGCCGTCATATCCAAAGAAAATAGCGTCTACCCACCGATTGCTCGAAAGTTGGTCCTCGTCGAGCGTCCTGATGGCGCCTCTATAATTTAGTCTAATCGCACTGAGCGGCACAGATACCGTATACGGGTTGCCGATGAGGTTCCAGCCTTTGAACAAATTAATGCTGAAACCCTGCGGTGCGCTGACTTCGGAGTATGTGCTGTTTATATATACATCTCTTTGCAACGTCAACCAAAAACCACTGCCGGCCGGGAAGTTCAAATGTCGGAACGAGTCATTACTGAGAAAACCGCCCGCTGTCGGCACGGTATTCCCGTCGAACGTCCCAAACGGATACACCCAGCACTGGTCATTTAGTTTAGGCTCGTTGGAATCGGGATCAACGAGGCCGGTGATATAAGAGAAGTAGTCGTTATCAGGCGTTGACCAGCGATGCAACCTGGCTCTGTTAACAGACTGGTAGCGGAAATCCACCTCAGCGCCGGTTGCCGCATCCAGCAATAGATCGGAAGGCAGCGTATTAATTTTAATAGTGCCATCGGGATGGGTAACGGCAAAATTGTAGGGAAATGCGCACAGATGCTGGCCTGCCGGAATAACCCTGCTTGCCACCTCAAACGCTCCCCAGTCATAAACCAGTTCATCACCCACCGAGGTCCTGGCCGAAACGTAAATCCAGTGTATGCCGGTGGAAAGCGGATGTTGTGAGACCTCGGCCCAGTTGAAAGCAATGGCGGTGCTGGAGGCGTTGAGATATTTGCTCAATGTAACCCCTGCGATCACAGGAGTCTCAAGGGCAAGGTTATCAGGCAATCCGTCTCGATTGGTGTCCACATAGTCCACATACACCCTGACGCTATCGACCTGCACTCCCCTTATGTTGAGTCGAACGTCGGGAGCGGAGTTCACCGTGGAGCCTTTGGTAGGCTTATTGATGAATATGGTTCCGTTGGCTATAGCTCCGGCAACATCAAGTATCCCGTTGCCGAATCTCCTCCGGTCCATACCCGATACCTGGCGAGCCGTCTCTTCGAGCCTTGATCGCACATCTCCGGCTGGCACTCCGGAGCTTAAAAGCAATGCCGCTGCCCCTGAAACGTGCGGACAGGCCATTGATGTGCCCTCATAGGCGTCATAATCGAAGACCGGTTCGTCTTCAACCCAACTAACCACAGTGCTATAGATGCCGGCATCGCTGCCTGATAGTCTTATATCCCCGCCCGGAGCAGTTATATCCACCTCGAAGCCCGGGCCATAGCTGGAATACGACGATATGCCGTCATTGGGTCCGGACGCAGCCACCGCAATGCACTCAGGATACGAGGCAGGTTCTCCTACGCCCGGATTAGCCGTTAGTCCGTTATTACCAGCAGACGCACATAGAATAAGTCCTGCCGCATCCAGAGCTTCGATCTGGGCCTGCAGTTCTGTATCGTGCGCCCCATAGTCCGCTCCCCAGCTCATATTGACCACATCAGCGCCGTAGCTCATTGCATGACTTAAGGACAGCAGCGCGTTAGCAGTGGTTCCATTGCCGGTATTGTCCAGGAACCTGATGGGCATAATCTGCACGCCATCCCAGCAAACTCCAACCACGCCGATGTGGTTATCGCCCTGTGCGGCTATGGTCCCGGCAACGTGAGTTCCGTGCCCGTCAAGGTCGTTGCTGGGATCGGAGTCATTGTCCACGAAATCGTAGCCATTGTTCAATACCCTGCCTGCAAGGTCCGGATGATTCGCGACTCCTGAGTCTATAACCGCAACTGTAACCGATGAGCTGCCTTTATTTGCATCCCATGCCCTGGGCATATTTATGGTCCTCAGTCCCCAGAGCTTGTTGTTGGCCCAGTATGGGTCGTTAGGCAGCGCATCCTTCGTGTATATAAAGTTAGGCGCAAAGCTTTTGACTACCCAGGGAGAACTTGCCACCCGCGTATTGCGCAAGGCTCCGCCCGTACTAGCGCCGGTCGTTACGCCCATTCGCACCAGATAGGTGTCTTTCAGAGGCAGCACCTTAACTATCACGCCGCCCAATTGATTGACCACACCGGAGACGCTATTCAGGCTCGATCCCTCTACAGCGCGGATAATAAACTCATTTTGCACATACCTGGGCGGGACATACTCATCCGCCAGGCAAGCCGACAGCAGGACTGCCGAAAGCAAACAAGCGGCAATTAGCATTATCCCCATCAACCGGACTGCATAGATTTTCATATCTGAGTTCTCCTGTATCCTGCGCGCCTCTAACAACTATTAAGGAGTCCCTGGAGGCATCGGGCCGATGACAAACCTCGGCGTCTCGAATTCTTCCGGAGATGTCCACGCCGCCTTATTTGAGTCCGCCTCGTTCTGAGACTCCACGCGCCATCGCATTACAACATCATTGTATATTGAGTTGTTGAGGGCTCTTGCCAGCGACAATCTGTCAGCATCGGAGATGGATACTTCTGCATCTCCGGTATTAGATATCATCCCGCTGCTCCACACCGGGCCTGCTCCGGGCGTAACCGGTTCCACAATCACCCGATATCTGGTGACCATATCGGAGCGCATCCACTTCAGGGTTGATGTCCCATCCAAAAGCTCCGTAGCAAACAGCAGGTCGCCGTCAACAGGACTAACAACCCTGTCTCTGGTAACCGGCTGAATAGCCGTCGCAAGAATCGCCTTGCTGAAATTGGGTATTTCGTATTTGTAAGTCGTTCCGGAAGATTCTTCCGAACTTTCGCCCGCCCGCGATCTGAGTATAACGCGCAGTCGATATGTATGCTGTCTTTCGCCATAGCCCTCCGGCGCGAATTCCGATGACGTTGCCGATGGCGTAGATGCGCCTGAGGCCATTCTGGAGTGTGCGACTATTCTGGGGGCTATAATCGGGTAAATCTTGCTAAGATCGATGCTGCCCTGGTTCCACAGGCCGACATCCTGAGTTGCCCAGAAAACCGGCGCTGTTCCGTCCATCGCATCTCCGGCGTCGCGAACGATCTGTAGTTCATATACGCTGTTGCCATAGTCATATTGCTTGGGGTTCCACGTAAATTCGAGGTTTGACTTTCCCATGCCCGCTTTCGGCGAGTCTGAGACCCCTCGTCCGCTCTGGAACAACGAACCCAACCCGACAAGCACTCCTATAGTCACAAAGAGTTTGACCATCTTGCCGCCGACTCCGCTGCCTATGCGATCTTTTTTGGGAGCGCCCGAAGGCAGCGATTCGGATTTCAACGCCGCAGATACCGTCGGCATATCGTAGATTGCCCGGGCTTTATCTTCCGGCTGAATGCCGCTTACCGACTTGAGCACTGTAGCAAAAGCGTCATCAGCGGCGGTGGTAGTCACCTGCAGATAGCCGATTATCTCTCGGTTGCGAAGCACAATCATGCGCATTCCCGGTTTGATGCCGGCGCGCACGCCTTTGTTGATCATGACCTTGTCGTCGCCGACGTTCATCATAACCGTAGCTTCGGGTATAACATAATCGACCATCGTCCGCACTGTGAGATATGCAGCAGCGTTAATAGCCTCGGCGATCAACGCATTGTCGTCTGCCGTATATCCGACTCTTGCAGTCGATGTACCGGTCTGCGCCGCTCCGTTAATGATCTCTCCGGAAGCCTGATCGATCATTTGCGCAACGAGAGTAACACTGGCGCGTCTGTTTGGCCCTGACCCGGACAACTGCACCGTTCTGACCGACCCCTGCATCATCGCGTCGGCGCTAAGGGCCTCACCCAGCCTGATCAGGTCGATTTTTGTCATTGGACTGCGGATGCCGAGTTCGTCCATTTTGGCCTGCATCATCGTTCGGGTGATGCTAACATCGTAGCGGTTGGATTTGCTCATCTCCACAACCACCGCGTCAGTAGCCAGCCTGGCGAGCAGTTCGCCCTGAACACCGGATTCATTAGCGAAGTCAATCACTCCAACCGAGTAAGTCGGCATAAGCTGTGCGCTTGCCGGCTGAGTGAACGGCGCGGGCGTTAGCGTCGTCAAAAGCGCTATAACCAACGTATAGCACAAGCTCCGAATTGCCCTGATTTGCATTATCTGCCTCAACGGTCGATTTCCTCCTAGATCAAACCACACAGTCGTACTGTTTGAAGTGAGCACGCTGCTTTGATTTTGTCCGACTTACGTAGCCGCGCAACCGCCTGAAATCACCCACATATAAGCGGGTCAAGATAACCGACAAAAGGTGGGAGCGAAGCGCAGGGGTGCAAGCACTGATGACAACAAGCCCGCCGGATCGCAGCAATTGCGCGGCCCCGACGAACATACGGCACATTGATCCCATTGTTGTGCATTTTCACTGCTTAGTCGCGAACTCATCAGTCTATAGACTATAGCACACCTGCTCATGTTAGGGCAAGTAAATTTCAGCCCAAAACGCCCGAACCAGGCTCTCTAACGACTCCAGGGAATCATTGTTCCAAATCACCCTGTCTGCCAGTAGCACTTTGCGCTCAACGGGCATCTGCGCAGCCATCATTCGCCGCGCCTGGTCGTCTGAGAGACCCCTTACCATTGTGAGACGACTCAGTTGCGCTTCAGGTTCCGCAGCAACGACCACAACCTCATCAACAATTTCCTGCAGCCCGCATTCCATCAACAGCGGTATTTCAACTGCCAGAACGCTTGCCGCATTAGCATAGTCGTCGCGAAACTGCCGTATGCGTTCATTGATTTGTGCGATAATGTGCGGATGGGTGATCTCTTCGAGGTCTCTTTTTGCCTCGGAATCTGAAAATATAATCCTTGCAAGCTCAGCACGATCAATCTCACCATCCGTGTTTAATATCCCCGCGCCAAATCTCTCTACGACCCCGTCGTGACAAACGCCCTCCCTGGCCATTGCCTGTCTGGCCACATCATCCGCGCTCAAAACCTGCGCGCCGAGCCGGGCAAGCATACTCATAACCGCACTTTTGCCCGTAGCAATGCCACCTGTAATTCCTATTACCTTCGGCATAGTGCGTTCCCCTTCGGTTTTTCTTCTTCAAAGTGCAGTATTCATCCTTCGTATTTTGTCAAACAGCCCATCAAATACAGCGCCGGCCCGTGCACAACGCATCGGGCCGGCAATTATTTCTCATATCCGAGGATAATTTCCTCGCTTATGCAGATTTTTTATCAGGCCTGCTCTGAGGATTCCTCGGTTGGCGCCGACTCGTCAGCCTCGGCTGGTGTTTCGTCTGCGGCGGGTTCTTCCTCTGCCACCGGCTCCTCTGTTGCAGTCGGCTCTTCTTCTGCCACTGGCTCCTCTGTTGCAGCCGGCTCTTCTTCTGCCACTGGCTCCTCAGTCTCCTCAGCCTTGGGTTCTTCGACGACTTCGGGTTGCGGCTCCTGGTCAACGACCTCGGCCTCAACCTCGACTTCCGGCTGGCTGATCTCCTCGATGAATTCCTCAGCTTCCGCCAGCGCTTCAGCTTCCGCAAGAGCTTCTTTTTGCGCGCTTCTGGCACGTGATTTTCTCTTGGCGGCCTTTTCGCTATCGGGTTTTGCCATCGATGAGAACTGATCCAACTGTCCGCCGATCAGGTCCCCTATTGTCGTCTTTGACTCACCCCTGCTCTGCTGGAACTGCCTGTAGTCAGGCTGCTCTTCTCTGGCAGGTCGCTCAGGCGCGGGTTGAAGCTGCCTCAAAGACAGCGTCATTCGACGTTCCTCTGCGCGCAGGTCGATAACCTTGACTTCGACCTCGTCCCCAACCTGCACAATTTCTTCGGGCTTATTGACTCGCTTGTGAGCAAGCTCGGCATTGGGAATAATTCCCTCTACTCCGCCCTCAACGGCAACAAATGCTCCAAACGGCACCAGTCGAGTGATCGCAACCTTGATCGTATCCCCGACGCTGTGGATTCTCTGCACCTCGATCCACGGGTCAGGCAGAATCTGTCTCAGCCCCAAAGATACGCGCCCCTGTTCGAGGTTCAGCTTGAGCACCATAACCTGTATCTTCTGGCCGACCTTCACTGCTTCTGAAGGATGGTTGATTCGAGTCCACGACATTTCGCTGACGTGCAGCAGTCCGTCGACTCCGCCAAGGTCAACAAATGCGCCATAGTCGGTAATTCTGCGCACAACGCCTTCGCGGGTCTGTCCTTCTGCCAGCGAAGCCATAGTCTCTTTGCGCAGCTCTTCCTGCTCCTCTTCGGCTGCCATTCTGTTGGAGAGCACGACTTTTCTGCGCTCGCGATCCACCTCGATAACTCTAAAGGACATACTCTGCCCGATAAATTTATCCAGATTCTTCAGCTTGCCGCTGCCGACGTGTGATGCGGGCACAAAGCCGCGAATTCCCAAGTCGACAACCAGACCGCCTTTAACACGGTCGGAGACCATCGCCTTGAGGACTTCTTTTTCGCGGTGCGCCTTCTCCACACGATCCCAAGCATTTTCGAAGTCCGCTCTTTTTTTGGAGAGAATCGGGCCTCCCTCCTGGCTGTCCGCCTGCACAACATAGACACGAATCTTCTCTCCCACAGTGACAACTTCCTCCGGGTTTGCTCCCGGATCGCGGGAAAGTTCGTTGGGTTTAACGTGTCCTTCGGACTTTGTGCCTACGTCCACCAGCACGCCCTCGCGGTCGATGTGCACAACTACGCCATCGACAACTTCGCCTTCTTTAAGCGCCTTGAAAGTGCCGCTGTAATCGATTCCCGCCTGTGCCGCCATAGCTTCTTCCATAGTCATCTCTTTTTCAACGACTTCTTCTGCGGCTTGCGGCTGTTCGGCCTCTTGAGCCGGAGCCTGCGGGGTTTCAGTCACCTCCGGCGCGTCATTTGTTGCGTCGGCTGGCTTCTCTGCGCCAAACGGCGTTGCGGACATTTCGTGGTTCGGGTCAGTATTCTGTCCCTGCTCAATCTTCTCGTCAGACATCGAAAACACTCCTCTTCGCGAACAAGACGCCAAAATGTGGCGCTCTCGCGGGTTAGTCGTCCCAGACCCAAATTTCCGTTGGCCCGGGAGTCTGGTCAGCGCCGGCACTAGTAATATGGGAGCTTGCCGGCACGGCTGTACGGATCCAGCTAGCGGAATCCCACGCCATATACTATAACCGGTTGATCCACATGCGTCAAATTTTGTCGGGATATTTATTTGCGCGGCAGGCGACGCTTTATTTTTACCCCCGCATTTCTTTTTGCAAGCTCAAATTATCACTTTGTGAAGTCATAAATACCTCCGGGAAGGCTCAAACAATAAAATAGTGACGAAAAATGCTTGCGTTGCTGCAAAATGTAGTATATACTTTTTACAGCTACAATCAGCCCTTCGGTGCCGGTGTCTTCTCTCTCCGTAGATTGCTTTTCCTTCTGCGACTGATCGGACTCCCGTAACAGGCAATCGTGCCCATGCGCCGACTGATTAATAGGCTCAGGGTTTAGTCCCGGAAGGATGGCATAACATGGCCAACAAGACACTTTATGTAGGGAATATGTCCTACAGCACAACCGAGAGCGAACTTCGTGGTCTCTTCGAGCCGTTTGGCCCGATCGGCGATATCAGAATTATCGGCGACAAGGGATTTGGATTTGTAGAGATCCCCGAGGAGCAGATGGAAGCGGCAATCGAAGCCACAAATGGCAAGGAATTCGGCGGAAGGACCCTCACGGTTAACGAAGCCAAGCCCAAGCCTGATCGCGGCAGCGGTGGCGGCGGACGCGGCTACGGCGGTGGCGGTGGCGGCGGTCGACGCTGGTAGATTTCTCTAAACAGTAGTCAAAGCAGAGACGCCCGGCATTCACACCGGGCGTCTTTTCTTGCTATTCAACTGCCTGAGTTCGCATCAACTCCACGGATGCTCGATATCCTGCACTGCGTCGTATCCCCGCCACATCATCAAGTGATCGAGAAGGGTAAGCCTGATCATAGCCTCGGCAACGGCAAGCAGTCGAGCCGTAATAGTGGGATCTCGGCGCGTGATGGCGGCCAGTTTTTGATCTTTCATATCCGCCATGTTCACGGTTTGCTGATCGATGGAAATTGTTGAGGTCGGCTTGACCGCCAGCCGCACAACGATGTCCTCGCCGTTGGATACGCCGCCCTCTATTCCTCCGGCGTTATTGGTTTGGAAGCGAACCTTGCCGTCATCGTCAACATACGGAATGTCGTTGCACTCGGAGCCTTTCATATTGGCCACTGCAAATCCAGCGCCGAACTCGACCCCGCGCACAGCCCCGATGCTGAGAAGAGCGTGAGCCAGCGTTGCATTGAGTTTATCGAAAACCGGCTCGCCGAGTCCGGGAGGAACTCCGGTAGCGATGACCTCGACCACGCCCCCTGCCGTGTCGCCTTCTTCTTTAATCTCCAGCACCCGCTCGATCATCTTCTCGGCAGCTTCCTCATCTGCGCAGTTGATCAGATTCTTTCGATAGTGAGCCTTGATACCGGCGAAATCCATCTTTTTGGCCTTTATGCCCATACATTCGGCTACATGGCCGAGCACTTCTATGCCTTTGCCGGCCAGAATCTTTTTGGCAACGGCGCCGGCAGCGACACGCATACATGTTTCGCGCCCGCTGCCTCGACCTGCTCCGCACCAGTCGGCAAACTTGCCGTATTTGATCATGTGAGCATATTCCGCATGTCCCGGTCGAATAAGGTCCTTTACGTCGTGATACTGCTTGACGTGAATGTCGTGGCGGTCCACATTGTATATGATCAGACCCAGCGGCGCGCCTGTAGTGAAGCCGTCACGCACGCCTGCGAAAATATGTACCTGGTCGGTCTCCTGTCGCGGCGAATCCAAAGGAGAGGTTCCGGGGCGGCGGGCATCGAGTTCGGTCTGCACCTCGGCATCCGATATTTCAAGACCCGCAGGACATCCGTCAATAATCGCGACCAGCGCATCGCCGTAACTTTCGCCACACGCAGTCACTCTGAACAATCGTCCGAAAGAATTACCCAGCAAGGATGAGCCTCCAATCTATGTTCCAAAATCTGTATATTTTTGTCGTTCTATGGGTTTTACCCGTCTGAGGGGTTTGATATGCATGAAAATGTCAGTCGATTATACTCATGTGTGCGCCCACGCTGTTCATCAGCGATGCAAATTCCGGAAACGTAACACTGAGCGCATCGGCGGTGTCGATGGTGGTTTCATCTGATAAGGCCAATCCGGCTATCCCCAGCGCCATTATAACGCGATGATCTGCGTGGCCGTGCACGTATGACGCCGTCAAATCACTTTTGCGTATAATAAGCCCGTCGGGCATCTCCTCGATATCCGCGCCCATTTTTTGCAGTTCTTCACGCATCACCGATATTCGGTCGGTCTCTTTCAATCGAGCCTGCGCCACATTATATAGTCGCGTTTCGCCCTCGGCAAAGCATGCTGTGACCGCCAGCGCGGGCAGGGCATCCGGTGTGTCGGCCAAGTCGAAATCCGCCGCTCTCAGAGTTCCGCCGGAGACTTTAATGCCGTCGGGCGTCGGTTTTATAGTCGCTCCCATCTTTACGAGCATATCCGCGACGGCTTTATCGCCCTGAGAATCGTTCATATCAAGTCCCAGCAGGGTCAGTTCTGAACCCGTGATGGCAGCAGCGCACATAAAAAACGTAGCCGAACTCCAATCTGCCGGAATTGGCTTGTCGAATGCGGCATAACTCTGCCCGCCGGGGATACGAAAGCGCTTAAAATCGTCGTTTTCAATCTCGATTTTCTGGCCAGACAACCATTGAAGCGTCATTTCTATGTAAGGTTTTTCGGTGACATTCTCCACCTCAATGACCGACTCCTGTTGGGCCAGCGGGCAGTTGATGAGAAGGCTGGTGAGATATTGCGAGGTTTTGCTGCCGTCGAGCTTGATGCGGCCTCCCCGCAAAGGGCCGCGCACTATTATCGGAGCCATGCCGTTGTCTCGGGTGGATTTAACGCTTGCTCCAAGTGAATTTAACGCGTCGATGAGCGGCTGGACCGGTCTTCTGCGAATTTGATCGTCCCCTGTAAAGACGGAGTATCCATCGACAAGGGCCGCCGAAGCCAGCGCAATATACAGCGTGGTGCCTGAGTTGCCGACATCGATGACGTTATCCGGTATCTGCGGATGTCCTGCGACTCCCTGTACCAGCACATCCCCTTCGTCTACAGCCTCCGCTCCCAGCAAACGGTATGCGTCAAAAGCGGCCACCGTATCGGATGCCAGCAGCGGCTCCCGCACGCGAGATTCACCTTCCGCAAGCGAGGCAATGGCAGCCGCGCGAATGGTATGCGATTTTGAGCCGGGAATCCGCACGAACCCGGATAGCTGAGATTTTCGGACGACTAGTTTCACAGTATCTTAAGAATACTCGACCATCGGATCAAATGTCAACGGGTGACGTAACCACGTGACGTAACCACGTGACGTAACCACGAATAATGAGCGCCCATACCCGTAGTGTCCGATCTCCGTCTCGGACAAGGCCGTTTAGAGGTTAGAAGTTGGAAGTTAGAGGTTAGAATGTTTATTGAGAGGGTTCGAGTAGGCTCCAAATTTAGTCATTCCGAGGCGAAAGCCGAGGAATCTGCTTTTTCCCTTCCCATTTCCGGGTTTCGCTTCTTTCGAGCTTTCGCGATTCACGGAAAATCAGATTTCTCACTTCGTTCGAAATGACAAGGGTTGTGTGGCAGGCGCCAAAACCAGCCACTATCACTCACGAAGAGTGATTTGTTACCGGATGGTGGCTCGTAATATCAATGCAACTCGAAGGGTTTCCGGCCGGCTCGTAGAAGGTCAATCATATAGCTGATATGCGAGGTGCATAATGAAGAAAATAGGATTCATAGATTACTATATAAATGAATGGCATGCGGACAACTATCCGTCAATGATCGCCGAGAGCGCTTACGCGGGCAACTTCGAGGTCGCTCTTGCATGGGAAGAAACCAGCGTCGAAGGTCGAAAACCGATCGATCTCTGGTGCGCGGAGATGGGGATTGCCAGAGCCGAAAGCATTGAGCAGGTGATAGAAGAGTGCGACTGCCTGGTGGTGCTATCCCCTGATAATCCCGAACGACACGAGGACCTTTCAATGCTGCCTCTGGCCAGCGGAAAGCCTGTCTATGTGGACAAACCCTTTGCCGACTCCTTTGCGGCGGCAAGGCGAATGGTCGAGAGGGCAAGGAAATTCAAAACCCCGCTTATGTCATCCTCTGCCCTGCGATTTGACTCAACTGTAACAAACGCGCTGACTCAGATCGGAGACAACACGGTCAATTTTTTCTCTGCGCGCGGGCCAGGGGAATTTGCGATCTACGGTATCCACCAGATCGAGCCTATGGTCACGTTGATGGGAGTCGGCGCAAAACGTGTTATGCAGTGCGGCAACGAGCGGACGAAGCTGATGGTTACGGACTATGGAGACGGGCGTCGCGGAGTTGTGAATCTCATCCCTAACTGCCCGTTTCAGTTCAATGTGAGCTATGGCGATGGAGGCATCGTGGCAGTCAACGATATGCAGGACTTCTTCGCTCGGTTCATCGACTCGATGCTTGGCTTCTTCGAAACGGGCGAATCGCCGATCCCAATCGAGCAGACCCTTGAGGTCGCCGCGCTCATTGAGTCCGGCTCTCAGGCTCTTGACAGGATGGATGAATGGGTCGATGTCGCAGGATAGAGTGATAATGTATAGTCAGGGTTTGGTGCCGGAGGTCGGAGTCGAACCGACATGAGGTTGCCCTCGGTGGTTTTTGAGACCACTGCGTCTGCCATTCCGCCACTCCGGCGTTGTGCTCAAATTATAAAGCTTATGGCAGGAAGTGTCAATGCAGGAAGCGAATTAAACGTGGCGGTATATTCTATTTATATGGAGCAATAGACATGAGCGACGATGCTTCTCAGACCCAACAGCCGTGCCCTGAGCCGCCTCCTTCACAGGGCGGACAAACCACTGGAACCCCTCCAACTCAAACGCCCGCAAAGCGCAGTTACTGGGCGTGGATTATTGCTGCAGCGGCCGCAATAGGCTGCCTGCCGTGGCTGATTCTTATCTGCATGGCATTGGTCGGCATATCTGTCGGCTTATCCGGCTCCGACTCACCGAGTAAGCGGGGAGATCAGATTGCTCTGATTCGCATCAGCGGAGTGATCACCTCCGGGCGCAGCATGTCCAGCATGTTCAGCGATTCCAGCACCGGTTCGGATGATCTTATCGATCAGCTTGAACGAGCGCGCAAAAACAAAAAAGTTAAAGCCATTGTCCTGCGCATTAACAGCCCGGGGGGAAGTCCCGCTGCCGCAGAGGAAGTTTATAAGGAACTTATGCGCATACGCCGCGCAAAGAAGCCTGTATATGCTTCTATGGCAGATTTGGCGGCATCGGCGGGCTACTACATCGCCGCAGGCTCCGATAAAATTTACGCCGATGAATCCACTATCACCGGCAGCATAGGCGTCATCTGGAACAGCGCGGATATGAGCGGCCTGTTCAAGAAAATCGGCTTAAACCCTCAGGTCATTAAGTCCGGCAAATTTAAGGATATCGGCTCTTCAAATCGTCCGATCACTGCTGAGGAACACGAACTGCTTAAAAGCATAGTCATGGACACCTACGATCAGTTTGTAAAAGCTGTTGCGAAGGGCCGCGGGCTTCCGGTTGAACAGATCAAACAGATAGCCGACGGCCGCGTGTTCACCGGCAACCAGGCCAAACAGAACAAACTTGTCGACGAGATCGGCGGTATGAGGGAAACAGTCCTGGCGGCTGCAAAGGCCGGAGGCATCAAAGGGGAGCCAAAAGTGGTAGAATACCAACGCCGCCTCTCGTTGTCTGATATATGGAGTGGCGAAAGCGAGGCAATGGAGCGCGTGGTCACCAGACATCTTATCGATCAACTTACAAAAAATTCAGGCTCCGGCCTTAGATAGCGCTCGACAAAACAGGATCTAATGACATCAAATAAGCCAAAACTCATAGCAATAGATGGCAACAGCCTTCTCTATCGTGCGTTTTTTGCGATGAGATATCTGTCGACTTCCGCGGGCGTTCCCACAAACGCGATCTATGGCCTGACCACTATGCTGCTGAAGGTGCTCGATGATGAGCCTGATTATGTGGTGGTAGCGTTCGATACGCCCAAACCGACCTTCAGACATGTGCAATACGATCAATATAAGGCGCATCGCAAGCCCACCCCGGACGCATTGATCGAGCAGGCTCCGATTGCGCGCGAGTTAATAACCGCCTTCAACATCCCTATCATCGAGATTGACGGATATGAGGCGGACGATATCATCGGAACCCTGGTCACGCTGGCGAGGGATAATGGGTTGCAGTCTGAGATATTGACAGGGGATCTCGATGCGCTTCAGCTTGTTAATGAGGACGTGCGCGTTCTGACCACCGTCAAGGGCGTATCGGACATAGCCGTCTACGATGAGGCTGCAATCGAGGAGCGCTATGGCTTGACTTCCGGGCAAATAATAGATTTCAAGGGTCTGAAAGGGGATCCTTCGGATAATATCCCCGGCGTGCCCGGCATAGGGGACAAGACCGCTCAGAGTCTGCTTGCGAAATATGGGACCGTGGAAGGCATTCTCGAACACACCTCGGAGCTTCCTGAGGGCAAGGTAAAGAGGACTCTCGAGGAAAACGCGGGTATGGCAAAGTTCTCGAAGCATCTTGCGACGATAGTCACCGATGTGCCGTTCGATTTCGAATTGGAGAGATATCGCAGCCGCCGGCCGGACTACGATGCTCTGCGTGATTTATTCGTAAAACTCGAGTTCAAAACGATGCTCAAACGCCTGCCGGAAGTCGAACAGGCTGGCGGGAAAGCGCCGGTTGAGCAACGAGCGGCTCTGGGAAAATGCCGGCGCATAAACTCATCTGAAGAACTTGACGAGTTTATTGGCTCACTAAAAAAAGCCGGATCTTTCGCGATGCAGTGCCATACCGCCTATGATAAGTCCGTTCGCGCTCGAATCATCGGAATAAGTTTTTCTACCGGGACAGATGAAACTGCTTATGTGCTGGTAAACGATCCCGCTGAACAATCCCTGGCCCTTGTGATGAGCGATGTATTTCAGGCGGAGTTGTCTGCATTCGGCGACATTTTAAGCTCAGATGATCTTTCCAAATATGTCCACGATGCCAAACGCAACATTGCGGCCCTGGCTCTGCGCGGAGTCGAGCTTAAGGGCGTGGTATTTGACGCGATGTTAGGAGCATATTTGATTGATTCCTCCCGCAGCTCGTACGATATCGGCAGCATCGCCTTTGAGCAATTGTCCGTCGAACTTGCTGGCGTGACGAGCAAAAAGGATGCCGATATAGACGAAGCGGAGCAGTATTGCAACGAAGCTGAGGTTATATATCGAGTAAAACCGCTGATCGAGGAACGGCTGCGTGCGGATGATGAATATAGTCTTTACCACGATGTGGAACTTCCGCTGGCCGGGATTCTCGCTGATATGGAGCTTACGGGAGTGATGATTGATCAATCGCAGCTTGAAGCTCTTTCGGTGCGGTTGAACGGAGAAATACGTGAGCTTGAAGAGGAGATTTATCAGCTTGCAGGGGAAGAGTTCAACGTTGGATCGCCAAAGCAGATACAGTCAGTGCTTTTTGAAAAACTGGGACTGACGGCGGGAAAGAAAACCAAAACCGGCTACTCGACCTCTGCATCCGCTCTCGAGGCCCTTGCATCCGAATATCCAATTGTGGAGCATATCCTGAAGTGGCGGGAGCTTGCCAAGATAAAGTCCACCTACGCTGATGCATTGCCGAAACTGATCAACCCTGCCACAGGCCGCGTGCATACTTCGTTGAATCAAGCCGTGACTGCCACCGGTCGACTTTCGTCGAGTGATCCTAATCTTCAAAACATACCGATACGCACTGAGCTGGGTCGCGAGATTCGCAAAGCTTTTGTTGCCTCGCCGGGCAATGTGCTGCTGTCGGCGGACTACTCACAGATCGAGTTGCGTATGCTGGCGCATGTTACCGGGGACGATGGGCTGATGTCGGCCTTTGAGCACGATCTGGATATTCATACACGCACCGCAAGCACCATTTTTGGTTGTTCGGAGTCGGAGGTTACCTCGGAGATGCGTAGGCGAGCTAAAACGGTGAACTTCGCGGTTATTTATGGTATGAGCGACTTTGCGCTTGGGCGAACGCTTGGGATATCCATAGAAGAAGCGCGGGCATACATAAAGACGTATTTTTCGAGTTTCCCCGGAGTGCAGGACTATACCAAATCCACTATCGCACAAGCCAGGGAGCGCGGTTTTGTGTCTACACCTTTGGGCAGGCGCAGGTATGTGCCGGATATCCACAACTCCAACCGCAATACGCGCCAGTTCGCCGAGCGGGCTGCGGTCAACATGCCGATTCAGGGAATGGCGGCTGACATAATGAAGATAGCGATGATCCGCGTCGCGCAGGCGCTGCAATCACGGGCGGCGAAAATGGTGCTCCAGGTTCATGATGAACTGCTATTTGAGGTCCCCGTGAATGAATTGCGGGCGATATCTGAGTTGATTCGTTTGGAGATGGAGAACGCATACCGCATTCGAGTGCCGCTGAAAGTTGATGTCAACGCGGGAGCGAACTGGGCGGAGATGGAGAAAATCGCTGCATCGGATAATTAACGCTTGTGCGAAGTGTTCAGTGTGGAGCTATGGCCGCGTCAATACCGGAAAAGCCCCGACTTTTACACCAGGGCTTTCCAATCTCTAACCTCTAACATCTAACTTCTAACCTCTAAACTGTGGAGGTGCCGGGACTCGAACCCGGGTCCAAGAGAGGGCAAACAAGAGCGTCTACGAGCATATCCTGCATTTTAATTTTCGGGCTTCGGTCTCCTGCGGGCGGGATACTTCAGCCTTAGTCCGTAAGGGGGTCCTCGACAACTGCCGGACTTAGTTTGTCGAGCAAGTCGGTTCTAGTTACACTCGGATCCGTTCACACCGACTCAGAACGGGCGAATGCGCTGCTCTTAGGCAGCGAGTGCGTAATTGTTATTCGCGTTTATGTTTTGGACGGCTTTTTACGAGGCCAACCGACCAACCTCGGCTCGCAACTCAGGCCAACCACTCCCCTGTCAACACCAATCACCCCCACATCTTATAACCGCAGACGCAAAGCATGCTAACTGTGGCCATTACATTATACCCTATTATTGATTGTAAAACCATTTTTGCTATGGCATAGAAGCTATGTCCTCACTTTATCTCCCTCATTCCCTTGACAATTGAGCCGTATTGTATTATAATGCTTCTAACGTACGCGAGACCAGAGCCGGTCTCGGAAGGGGGACTGTTTCCTTATGGAAATTGGTGATACAGTCTTACACCCGCGTTACGGCGTCGGCGTAATCGACCACATCGAACAACGCGACCAGGATGGCGAAGTCCGCGATTTCTATGTAATTCCCAAACCATCTATCGCATCTACGATCTTGGTTCCGGTAGAATCGGCCGACGAGTTGGGCTTAAGACCAATCTCTTCCGCTGACAAACTCAACAAGGCCATAAAAATCCTCTCAGGCGAGACTGATGAAGGTCTGCTCTCATGCGCGCTGCGCAACGTGACCTGGAACGACCCTCTCGCTCTTGCCCGTGCTATTCGAACTCAGGCCACCGAACCTAAACCTCGCTACCCTAAAGTCAGCGAGCTTCATCAACTCAAAAGAGCAAAAAAACTGCTCGCAGAGGAGATGTCTGTGGTGCTGGGAATATCCGAGGAAGAAGTGGCAGCGCTTATCGACTGCAAGGATGCAGGCCCTGATGCAGCGGCGGCAGGCAAGGCTTAACCTTTCTGCCAAAGGGTCTACGATTGAAGTTGTTATAACAGTGTGCTTCGACCCGCGTAACACGTCGAAGCACACCAGACCCTGCAAATCCACCTATGCCACAGACACTATCTCCAGCTTCCTGGCCCCGACCGGCGTTTTGACCACCACAACATCACCGGCTTTTTTGCCAAGCAGCGCCTCTCCAACGCGAGACTCCAAAGATATCTTTCCTTCACCCGGATCCGATTCTGCGGGACCAACTATTGTATAAGTGTCCCTGGCGCCTCGCGGAAGGTTCTTGACGGTGACAGTCGAGCCGACGGCGACGGCTCCGTCTGCCGATGTGCCTTCCATTATGCTGGCATGCGAAATAATAGCCCTCAGCTCGATAATGCGTGACTCAAGCAGAGCCTGGCTGCGCTTGGCGTCATCATAGTCCATATTCTCGCTGGGATCGCCAAGCTGCCTGGCCTGGCGGATTCTCTCAATGATCGCAGGCCGCTTGCTGGTCACCAGATCGGCCAATTCGTTTTGAATCTCCTGATACCCACTCGGAGTCAGGATAAATTCCATATCGGACATTTTTTGACAATAACTCCAATTTGCATCTTTAACCCGCCGACTGGCAGGCATCAAGCGCGCATGTTACCACAAATTGCGCACCAATGGAATACCCGACACACCTCAAATCGCATACCTGCAGCCGACCTCAACATAACAATCAGGCAATTTCCTGCGGCGCAGATATTGTCGGCATTGGGTTGAATATCGTTTCCTCGCTTAAGCTACGCTGCATGATTGCCATATTATATAGTTTGACGAGGATAATTGCGTCCTGAATGGGCGTCCGTTGTTAAATTGTTCTTAATCTCTGAAGGTTTTGCACTCAAACAGAAAATTGTTCTTGACAACTGAATTTCTTTGAGATACACTGCGTATGTGATTATTGATTTTCCGATTGCCCGATGCAAGACCGGCAGGAATCTTGCACAATAGTGCGATCAGTCGTATAGAGAGGATGGAAAGAGGGGGAGGAAAGTGGCCGAAGGCTTCAGCTTTCGGCCATTTTCACGCTTGGGAAACTCAAACCTGAGTGATGGTTCGCTTCACCGGGTCAAATATCTGCTTTCTGCCTGAATCCTGCGCCCGAACTCCCATAACCACAGCGATTGCGTGTTCGTAGCCGTTCATAACGGTGGCGACAGGTTGCTTGCCTGACCTTACCGACTCCACCCAGTTGCGCATGTGGTCGGGCATAGGCTCCCCTGTTATGGTTATTTCATCACCGAGCCTGATATCTTTGCCGCCGCCGGCCCCGCTTGCTTTCCAAGAAGAACAGTCCAGCGTGCCCTTGGTTCCAAAGATTTTGAACTCCGTGCCGGGGGAATCGTTGCCAAAGCCGGTGGTGTAGTTAAGGATGAAGCCCTCCGGATATTCGAACAGCGCCTCAAACGTATCGCCGTTTTCGCGTCCGTCCTTCCAGACCAGCGTCTCGCCCATTGCAACGCATCTTCTTGGGAATGTGACGCCCATAACCAGATTCACTGCATCGACCATGTGGCTCATCCATTGACACGGTATGCCGGTTGAAAATGGCTTGAATATGCGCCACTGCCGAAAGACTCGTGCGCTAAACGGCCGGTCCGCCCTGCCCATCTGGAACTGTTTCCAGTCCACATCCTCCTGCCGAACGCCGGAGTAGTCGCGAATCCATCGAGCGCCGTAATAATTCCACGACACATTGACGCGAGCGATCGTCCCCAAGGCTCCGCTCTTGATAAAATCTGCTGCCGCTTGAAATTTACCATCGCTGCGTCGCTGAGTGCCTACCTGGACAATGACTTTAGGGTTAGCTTCTGCGGTCTTTATCAATGCGTTGGCGTCTTCAAGCGTGTTTGCAGTGGGCTTTTCGCAGTAAGTATGTTTGCCCGCCAATATCGCCTTGCGCAACATCTCCGCGTGCTGAAAATCCGCCGTGCCGATAATCACGCCATCAATATCTTTGGCTGCCAGCATATCTTCGTAGGCTTTATAAACTTTGGGCTGGACGCCATACAGATCGGTAATTCGCTTTACTGCCTTGTCTCGATTGACGGTCCAGATATCGTTGACCGCGACGATCTCGCAGTTGTGGCTGTCTTTGAGGCGATGGAACTCCTTGATGAGCGAGTCCATACGCTCTCCGACGCCAATCACGCCAACTCTAAGTCGATCATTGGCTCCCTGAGCGTGGGCAGCGGACAGTATGCCCGTGCCGGAAATTGCCAATCCCGCAACCCCGGCTGCGGTGGCAGTCAGGAACTCACGCCTGGTGATATCTTTCTTTTTCATCATTGCACCCCCGAAACATCAGCTCAACGTTGGCACGAGTATACAGCACACTAACAGCGAAGGCAAGTTATTCGGAGGTGGGTAACAACTCACTCTTCGTGAGTGATAGTATTGGCTGGTCTCCGTCCCAGCCACATAAACTATTTCATTTCGAACGAAGTGAGAAATCTGTTTTTCCGTAAATCGCGAAAGCTCGAAAGAAGCGAAACCCGGAAAAGAGAAGGGAAAAAGCAGATTCCTCGGCATTCGCCTCGGAATGACAAAAATTGGAGGCTACGCATAACCCTCTCAATAACTCTTCTAACCTCTAACTTCCAACATCTAACCTCAAGACCTCATCATTCGTGAGCTGTTACGGAGGCAGCACAGGGCCGTTAATGTCCCCGGCAATATCCAATCTCTATTCTTTTTCCTCTGCCTTTTGGTAGGCCGGATCCGTATTTACTACCACCTGCCTGACCCCGGTTTTGATGGATGCGATGCTTGTATTGTCATTGGGATAGACTCGGTTGGTGAGAATTATCGTATATGTCCCGGCATATCTGTCGATCTCGACCGAGGTTCCGGTATAGCCGCCGTGCGATATGCTGGCTTCTTTGGGGCCGCGTTTGGGAGGGGCGGGATATCGCTTGCTGTCCGATATTCCCCACCCAAGTCCCCATGTGTATTTATCTACCGGCGGAGCTTGATTTGCGAAGAACAAATCCACAATTTCCGGCTTGAATATAATGGGCTGACCGGGCAGGCTGCTGCTGCCATATCGACCATCATTAAGCAGCATCCGACACAGTTTGGACAGGTCGTTAGCGGAACTGAAAAGGCCTGCATTGCCGGCGCAACGCCAGGTGCCGCGATAGTAGTATGCCAGCGGATCGTGAACATCGCCCTGCCTGTTGACCAGCGTGGGCACGCAGAGTTTTTTGCGGTCGGCGGGCATATAGTAAGCGGTATTTTTCATACCCAGCGGCTCCCAGACCTTTTCGCGCAATAAAGCCTCCTGGCTCATACCTGCCGCCTCCTCGTTCACCCTCGCAAGCGTCAGAAAGTTCAGGCAGGAATACGTATAGCCCTTATTCGTTTCATACTTCAACGACAGCGTAGCTATGCTGTTGATCAGCGCATCGGCGTTGGACTCACCGGCTTTTTTGGCTTTTTCGGCGCGGTCTACACTGGTATATGCGATCAAGCCCGATGTATGGGTAGCAAGGTTGCGAACTGTAATCTCCCGCTTGTCGTCGACATCCCACGCAGGTATGTATTTGCGGACAGGATCGTCGAGCTTGATCTTGTCCTCCTGTAAAAGCAGCGCAAGGGCAATCGCTGTCCCCGTCGCCTTGGAACAGGAGGCCAGGTCATAGGGAGAGTCCAGAGTGACCTCAGGGGAATCGGAGTCATAGGTGAATCGTCCATACGCCTTTGCAAACAGAATCTTTTGACCCGTGCCTATAACAACACAACAGCTTGGGGCCTTCTTTAATGAAATCGCCTCATTTACTACCTCATCAATTTGCTTTGAGGCGGCTTCATCAATCACCGGCGCGGCGGCGACCGGGGTCATAATTCCGATAATGGCAATTATCAACATTCGAAATATCATAGTTCAATATCCCCATACCATAAAGCAAAATGGGGCCGAGACGACCCCATTGCTTGAAACCATAACATATTGATCAACCGGCTGATGCGGTCTATTCCTCCTGCTCTTCAGCCTCATCAACTTCTTCGACGATATCTTCTTCCTGATCCTCGTCATCTATGGGTTGCGCCTGTTCGAGAAGCGAAGTCGGGTCATGCTTGTCTTTCGCTTTCGGCGCTTTGTCATTGCTCTGCGGAGCCTCGGCCTTTGGAATCCTGGCCAGTCCAGCAACTCCATCCCCTGCTCCAAGGTTGATCAGGCGCACGCCCTGAGTCGACCGCCCTATCGCGCGTATTTCCTTGCCGCGAATTTTGAGCAGAATGCCCATATTGGTGACTATGGCGATCTTGTCGGTATCATCAACGACGGCGGTCTCCACGATTTTACCGGTTTTATCGGTTATGTTCATGGTCTTTATGCCCTTGCCGCCGCGAGTCTGCTTGCGATAGTCCATCAGCGGCGTTCGCTTGCCATAACCTCTCTCGGTGGCAACCAGCAAATCCGCATCCGGCTTAACGAGGCACATCCCGACCACTCGATCGTTACCCGACAGCCTTATGCCACGCACTCCGCCGGCCGCCCGACCCGCGCTGCGCAGGTCCGACTCATTGAATCTGATCGACAGTCCGTGGTGCGTGACCAGAATGACCTCGTTCTTGCCCGTGGAGATCTCCACCCACTTGAGCGCGTCTCCCTCCTCGATATCGAACGCACGCAATCCGTTGGACCTCAAATTATGGAACATCTCCAGGGCAGTCTTCTTGACTTCGCCCTGTTCGGTCGCCATAACGATGAAGCCTTCCTTATCCATCTCCCTCAGCGCCACGGTAGCAGTGATTCTATCGTCAGGCTCTATGCTGATGAGGTTGATTATCGCGGTTCCCATAGCGGTGCGGGTAGTCTGCGGTATCTCATAGGCTTTGAGGCGATACACGCGGCCGCGATCGGTGAAGAACAGCACATAATGGTGCGTGGTCGCGGCAAACAAATGCTGAACCTTGTCCTCTTCTTTTGCGGTCGCACCTATCTTGCCGCGCCCGCCTCTTCTTTGGGCGCGATAGGTATCCATCGGCACTCGTTTTATGTAGCCATCCCGAGTGATGGTGATTATGGTCTCCTCATCGGGGATCATATCCTCTTCGCCGATCTCATCCGCTTCCATAGGGACGATGCGGGTTTTGCGCTGGTCCCCGAACTTGTCCTTCAGATATGCAAGTTCCCCTTTTATGACCGCCAGGATTTTGACCGGATCAGCCAGCAGGTCCTCCAGCCAGCCAATTCTTTTGAGCAGATCCTTATAGTCGTCCTCGATTTTTTCCCGCTCAAGGCCCGTCAACTGCCTGAGCTGCATATTCAAAATAGCATCGGCCTGAAGCTGCGAAAGGCCGAAACGCGCCATAAGCTGGGTGCGCGCGTCCTCCGGCCTGTGTGATTGGCGGATGATGCGGATTACCTCATCGAGGAAGTCAACGGCAATGCGCAAGCCTTCAAGAATATGTGCTCTGAACAGCGCGCGCTGCAGCTCGTATTTTGTCCTGCGCTCCACTATCTCGACCCTGTGATCGATATAATGCTGCATAATTTCGCGCAAAGTGAAGACGCGCGGCTGGCCATTTATGAGCGCAAGGTTGATAACGCCAAATGTCTTGCGTAAATCTGTATGTTTGAGCAGATAGTTGAGCACCTTTCGCGGGTGCGCATCTCTTCTCAGCTCTATCTGCAGCCGAATGCCGTGCCGGTCGGAGTAGTCATACATCGCCGTAATGCCATCGACTCGGCGCTCCCTCGCCAGCATAGCGATTTTTTCCTGCAGGGTCTGTTTGTTGACCTGATATGGCAGTTCGGTAACAACAATGGCGCTCTTGCCGCCTTCCATAGGCTCGATGGTAGTCTGCGCCTGCATAATTATCTGTCCGCGTCCCGTTTCGTATGCCGACCGAATCCCCTTCATGCCCAAAATCAAGCCCGATGTCGGAAAATCCGGGCCTTTTACATGCTCCATCAAATCCTCGATGGTGGCTTCAGGGTTGTCTATCAGATGAGTTATGCCGCTGCACACCTCGGTGAGGTTATGCGGAGGCATCTTGGTCGCCATTCCAACCGCGATTCCTTCGCTGCCGTTACACAGCAGGTTCGGAAACTTGGCGGGCAGCGTCAGCGGCTCCATGCGGGTCTGGTCGTAGTTGTCCTGCCACTCGACGGTATCCTTATCGAGGTCTTCGAGCATCTCCACCGCAAAAGGATTCATGCGCATTTCTGTGTAGCGCATAGCCGCCGGAGGGTCGCCGTCTATGGAACCCATATTGCCTTGAGCATCGATAAGCGGATAGCGGGCCTTGAAATCCTGGGCCATATTGACCATAGTCGGATAAATGACCTGCTCGCCGTGCGGGTGATAGTTACCCGATGTGTCGCCTGCTATCTTTGCCGACTTCCTGTGCTGGGCGGATGGCCCGAGGTGGAGGTCGTTCATTGCGGACAGAATCCGCCTCTGAACCGGCTTGAGACCGTCTTTTACATCGGGCAGAGCGCGGGAGACGATTACGCTCATCGCGTAGTCCATATACGACCGCTTTAACTCATCCTCGATATTAATGGGAATGACTTCCCGTGCGATGTTGCTCAAAATGGGGGGATCCTCTCGTGACATTTGACTGACTGATTATACTACTTTTGAGCTTGCACGGTCAAGGAAAACCGCTTTATGCGGCGCAGAGCCGAACGAGCCGGCACAAATTACGGTTTTTCGACTAAAACCTAATCTTATCCCGCCGACTTACTGATAATAAATATCGGGAGCATGTCCTTAGGCTTATGAATAATAATCGACTCATTATGCCAATCGGCGCAAAGCGGCGCAGAAGCGGCCTCACTTTGATGGAAGTGATGGTCTCTTTGTTCGTCTTTTCGCTGCTGATAGTAGTATTCTCATCTTCGTTGATAGTGGGCAAATCCGCCGCAAAGATAAATGGCGAATATGCCCAGGCGATCAGTCTCGCCCAGCATAAAATCGACCAACTGCGCGCCATCGAGTACGGCAGGCTTACATACTCCGAACTCAGCGAAGGCGGCTTTGTGGACTACTCGCCAAATAAGTCTCCCTACAGCTTTGCATCGGTCGACAATGTGGCTAGCTATCTTCCGGGAGCAAGCCTCGGAAGCCCGCCGACAGCCACTCTAAAAATTGAAAATCATCCCTCAGATTCGAGGATGAAAAAAATCACTGTCACCATAACATGGCGATCCTCGCCAAGACGCGCCGGTGACAGCAAGGTGGAGCAGATTGCATATATCTCCAATGCAAGTTGAGGTCACAACCAAAAAGCTCCGCAATCGCCGGGGATTTACCGTTTTAGAGATACTCGCTGCGGCAGGCGTGATGGCGCTGCTGCTGTTTTGCACGGTAACTATGCTGATCGGAGCAATGTGCGAGGTTGATAACGACCTGGCGCAGGTGAGCGCCGATACCAATGCCGCAACTGCCCTGCAATGGATGGTAATGTGGGTAAGAGAAGCGCAAAAGATCACCATCTATGACAACGGCCCCTCCAGCGGCAAACGCCTGTGTGTCATACTGCCCGAGACCGTCGGCGACCATTATGATCGCACCTTATCCGACGATGCGAACCCTATGTTTTTCTATCTGTCCAATCAATCGGGCGTGGTGGGACGCAGCGGAACGTGGCTATGGTGGAGCTGGAAAGGCAAGCTGACTCCAATACGCAAAGACGTGGTCAACCTGCTCTTTGAGGTCAACTCAGAGTTGGGCGCAGACGCGGTGCAGATAACAATCACTACCAGCGACAACGTGTTTAAGTATGCCGCCACCGACTCGGGCAAAAGAGAAACCACCCTCACGCAGCGCGTCATTTATATGCGCAACTACTATAATCACTAAGGTGCAATATGACGCCATTCGCAAAAATAACTAATATGTGCAGTTGCCATGCATCAGTAGCCCGCAACAAACGGGGTTCGCTGCTGCTGGCGGTAGCGGGAGCCACTTTTGTCATAATCAGCCTGTCCGTGATTCTTCTTGGAATGACCAGCGCCGCAATTCGATCAAACAACAGGCAGCAGCTTCGATCTTCGGCGTTGCAGGTGGCGGAATCCGGCGCGGAGAGAGGGGTTTTATGGCTGCGCGACCAGGCTATACCACCTGTCGCAAATCAGAATATAACCTCGCAGATAGGATCGGCTCCAACAGGCTCGTGGACAGTCAACATAGTCTGCGATGCCGAAAACAATGTGGTGTTCCTTAAAAAATATATAATCTACGCGACCGGCACTGTATCAAGCCACACCCGAAGCGTTCAGGTGGTGGTCAGACAGTCCACATTTGGCAAATTTGCATATTTCACCGACCGTGAAACCGCCTCCAGCGGCAGCGTTATAAGGTGGGCCTCCAGCGACAGAGTCGACGGCCCTGTGCATAGCAACAACACCGGCGGCACCAATTTCCAAATAGACTACAACGGCTATTCGAGCTCCAAACGGCCGATATTTATGGATCAGGTGACGGCGTGCGGCAGCACGATAAACTATAATCCGCGCAGGCCGACCAGCGAGACTGACTATAAAAAAGTATTTCTCAACGGCAGCAGGGGCTATCTTCTCGGAGTGCAAAAAGTCAATTTGCCCCCCTCAACCGAAGAGCAAAGAAAAGCCGCATGGGGAAGCGACAGCGGGTTTCCAACCACCACCGGCGTCTATTTGAAGGCGTCAAAGGTCAATGGCATTGACACCGGCGTCCTGTATATTCGCGGGGATGCGGCTGTCACCATGTCCGTAAACGCATCCGGCAATCAGGTCATAACCGTCACGCAGGGCAGCGGAAAATCACAAAAGACTGCTACGATCACCTATAACAAATCCAGCGGAACCACGACAGCTTCCGGGACCGCACTAGGATCGGGCAGCGCGACATCTGCCTCATCCCTGTCAAACGGAGTTATCTATTGCACAGGCAACATAACCGCCCTGAGCGGAACCATTGCGGACAACTCATATTCCGGCGGCAAAATCACACAAAGATCCGCCTGGACCATAGCTACCGATACCGTCGCACAGAAAAGTATCACTATTGCAGATGACCTGGTGTATAAGACCAGACCGGACAAAACCAAGGCAGCTAACCATGCGACAAATCTGGCGGCAGGCACCCTTGGGCTTGTCGCGCAGGACATCTATATTGCAGACGACGGAACCTCGAAACATGACCATCCTGACCGCGAGATCGACGCTGTTCTGCTCGCGGGCAGCAGCACCGTAAACGGCAGTATCTCGGTAAACAACTACAGTCAAGGCAACACAGGCACGCTGAAGGTAATCGGCGGACTGATCCAAAGCACAAGAGGCGCAGTCGGAACGATAAGCGGCGGCGTTGTAAACCACGGATATGCCAAAGATTACAACTATGACCCAAGGCTTGCCACAGCCCCTCCCCCGTTCTATCCCACAACCGGCCAATATGACAGGCTTTCGTGGCGGGTTATCCCGGACTAGCTGAGCGGGTTTCAAATCTCCGGCCAAATGGATAGTATGAGATCAGTCTGGTGGTTGGAAGTTGGGAATGGGGAGCTTTTCTAACCTCTAACCTCTAAC
Source organism: Armatimonadota bacterium (assembly GCA_012522575.1). Taxonomy (GTDB): domain Bacteria; phylum Armatimonadota; class UBA5829; order UBA5829; family UBA5829; genus DTKD01. Next base: position 30,842 of record JAAYKE010000008.1, read on the forward strand.
CTCTAACTTCTAAACCCTCCCTTGACACGGCGCGGCTTTGGTCGTATCGTTTATCCAATCCAATTATGGGTGGGGATGGTGGCTGGTGATTAGCTCCGTGCTGCTATTGGCGGCGCTCGCACTTGACCCGGTCATTGGCGGCGGGATCGACGCGCTCAAAAACGGAATTCTTCAACTGCTTGTTCTTGGCGGTATCTGCTGCCGCCTGCTGTCGACAAAGAACAGACCCGGAACATTTGCACGTGTGCCCGGAGAGTGGTTTATCGCGGCATTTCTGGCATTTGCCGTCATCTCGACCTGCGCCTCAAAGTCGATCTATTTCAGCCTGAACCAGTTTATATTTTTCGCCACCTGTCTGGGTGCGTATCTGCTGTCATCTTCTGTCAGTGACGACAAAAGGGTCGCGGCGGCCGCTATGTGGCTGCTGTTGCTTTCCTCACTGGCGGTCAGCAGCCTGGGCATACGGAACTATGCGCTGGATGCGGGCGGAGGGATTAACTTCTGGAGGTCGCTTCTGGGATCGGGACAGCACAGCCGGTTGTTCGGAGCGTTTATTAACCCCAGTTTCTTTGCGGGCTATCTGGTGCTGGCCCTGCCGGTGAGTCTGGGCATATATCTGGTGACACGGCGCACGGCTCTGGTTGTCCTTGCCGGGCTTGCTTTCGTGGTGGATATGCTGGCATTGATGTTGACAGGAGCCAAGTTCGGAATAATAGCCGCGGTGGCATCCCTCGGGCTGTTTTTTTTGTTGGCCATTGTAACCAAAGCTTTGCGCAGAGCGCGATTTATTCGCCTGCTGGCGCTGTGTGCAGTCTTGACTCCGCTGCTGGTGTTGTTTTCCGCCCCGGTAAAATCGAGAATCCAGGCCGCAGAATCCGGGGGCGCTCAAGTCCACTCGACTGTATTTCGTGTCTATACCTGGCAGGCGACGATGAATATGATCGCGGCGCAACCCTGGTTTGGCGCAGGGCCGGGGACATATCCAATAACATACCCGAAATATACCATCGCAGGCCCAACGAGACATGCTCATAACTCATATCTGCAGGTTGCCGCTGAGTGCGGCATCCCTGCCGCCGTCGTGTTCCTGGCCCTGTTGATAGCCCTTGCCCGCTCGACCCTGCTTACGACGATCCGATACTCCGGATGCTCACCTGATGAGCGCAAAGAGGCTGTTGAGGAGCCTTTGCCGGACGCTATAACCTGGACCGATATTCTGCCGTTCAGCGGATGGAGGCTGATGAACTGCGCCTTATTCGCCGCGCTATTCGGGTCGGCCGTTCGGAACCTTGTGGATTCTGACTGGTATATCTCAGGCATATCGATCACGTTCTGGGTGATTGCCGGCGTGCTGGCGACGCGATCCGGCGCGGTCGGCGGACAGCGATTGCAACCAGGCAAATTTACACGAAACGTAGCGTGTGCCGTCTGTGGAGTGATGATACTGCTGACTGCGTCGTTCGGGCTGGGTGATTATTACTCTGACAAAGCGGAATCCATACAGCAACGATCCGCAGACGAAGGTCAGGAGGTCATTCGTCTCTACCGCAAAGCGGCAGCCGTATCCCCTCTTGCGCCATCATATCACCGACACCTCGCCGTGTGGCTGGGCATGCATGACGGAGACTGGAAAAATGCATACAAACAAGCAGACTGGGCGATCAGGCTTGCGCGCAACACCTCCGAAGGCGGCTGGTATGCAAAGGCCATCATAGCGGAGGCAAACAACGAAACGCCTCGGGCAATCGCCTGCTACTATAAAGCCCTGCAATACAACCCTAACTCCACCAAAACTCTGTTCAGGCTGGCTCAGATCTTCCGGGAAATACATAATACGGAGGGGCTGGAAGGGGCGCTCAGGCGATTGTTAGCTATTGAGAACTCCGACTACGAGCTTGTCAGGGGAACCCCGGAAATTATAGATGGAACCTACGCCTATGCGCACGCTTATTTCGGCGAGCAGTATCTGAACCGACACTATTATAGCGCGTCCATTCGCGAATACCGCGCCGCCATCAAGAGACTCGAACAATGGAGAGAGTCAGGAAACATGCGCGACGTTCAGCGGCAGATTGGGTTGGTTAGCGATGCGGACGCACGAAACCTGCTGCGTTTGCTGAGGGATTGCTATACCCAACTCGCCGCCGCATACGCAGCTACCGGCAACGATGCCGAGGCCAAACAAGCGTTGGAGAGGGCGGCGAAAGTCGATTAGTCTGCCGCAATTTAAGGCTTGCTCTTCCTGCCCGCGCCGATTGCTCCATTGATCTTCGAAAGCATCGATATAGCGTAGTGGTTCGATGGCTCCATAGAGAGGGCTGTATTGATTTCCTTGAGCGCCTCCGAATAACGACCGTGCTTGAAGAGAGCATGGGACATATCCATGTGAACTACCGGATTTTTGTATTTGAGATCGGCGGCGAAGGAGTCCCTGTCGGCGGGAGCAACCAGCAAAGCCCAATATCCTTTCGGCTTCCATAGCTTCTCACACAGCTCATAACTGAGTTCCGTTATGTCGTCGTAGTATGAGTCGGTAACGAAGAACTTGCATTCGGCATCATCATAGCCGGTGAGCACGCGGAAGTGCCCGGAGGTGTCGCGCAGGCTGTTTTGCTGCAGAACCAGCACCGGAAAACCGGCGGCCAGCTTGTGCTTCGCATCGTCAATGCCGGAGTTCCAGGAATATGCGGCATAACCCTTGTTTTTGGCATAAAAGAGCATATCCGCGCCGTGCGTGGAGCCTCCGACCGAGTCGTATATCTCCGCGCCAATATCCTGCTGGGTGATATTTTCGCCAAAATACTGCAGCACGGATGTCATAGTCGCCGGGCCGCAATAATTGTTGAGTTGTTTGATTCTGGGGATTCGTTCTAACTTGACGATTGACAGACTGTCATCGCTGACAATCGGCGAGATCAACGCAATGCTCAAAACCACGATAGCGGATATGAATAAAATGCGGTTAGTGCGCAACTGGGTTCTCCGTTAGAGATGGATTGCTGCGGCAGCGTATAAACTAGCTGACTATATTCACTGGTTGCATAAAATGTGCCACTAAAACTCATTATAGCAGCGTAAATGGAAGGTGCAAGCAAGGAAGCGCGACGTTTTTGGGCGCACACACAAAAAAAGCGGAGAGTGTGGCTGCTCTCCGCTTCGATTCCAGTGCTTGCTCAGATAATGCACTCGTTTTGTCTATATACGACTACCAGCCTCGGTAGTTTCCATAAGTCGATGTGCCATAACCATAGGAGCGGTTGCCATAACTGTTGTAGTTGCTGCCATAGCTGCTGCCATATCTGTTATAGCCACTGCCGTAACTGCCATAGCCGCTGCCGTAGCTACCGTAGCCACTGCCGTAGCTGCCATAGCCGCTGCCGTAGCTGCCATAGCCGCTGCCGTAACTGCCATAGCCGCTGCCATAGCGCCCGGACGTTCCGTAGTTGTTCATACCCCAACTGCCCATGCCATATCCGCCATAGGTGCGGTTGGAATCCGCCCCGTTCAACATAGAAAGAATTTCAGATGCGCTGAGATTATTGAGCGGTATCTTCTCTATTTTGATCTCAGGCTCATCTGTAGTGGCATCAACGGCAGGAATATCCGCGATGGGCATCGGCGCAGCAGCGACATCGGCCGCGTTTGGCTTTGCGCTGATGAGATAAACGCCGCCATCCTGTCGGTAGACCAACCCGGCAGACTTGGTAAGGCTCCGAAGCGCCGTATCAAACGGCACATCCTTGATCGAAAGAGCCGAAACAACGCCGGATACGTTGGAATCTATTGAGTAGTTTTTTCCGGTACCCCGGAACAGAGCCTCGATTGCTGATTTGACATCGGTGTCTTTCAGATCAAGATTAACATTGGACTGCTCGGCCTCAGCCGCCAGAACCCCGACGCCGATCGGCAATATCAGTGCGGCCGCCAGAACCGCAGAGCACAGCATTCGCAAACGCAATTTACTCATCGTAAAGCCCTCCGCCTGCTTGCTAATATATATTCACCCAAACAGATTATTACCCTGCCGAGCGTAACCTTACTCATATTCCACTACATGTATATTTGACGTATATTTAAGCTGATAGTTTCCATTACTCCGCAAAACGCGCCCAAATCCGCCCCTCAATTGCATTATACCCGGTTATCCGCAATAACCTGCTTGCTATGAAAAAATCTAAGCTGTGCGCATGCGGGCTGCTGTTAGGCATATTCGCGGGAGGGTGTTATAATGCTACCGCGAATGCCAGTTGTCAGTGGAGGTGCTTATATGCGATATATCCTTACTATGCCGATTGTTTTTTTTGTGTTGGCCATCACCTGCGTGTTTGCACAGGTTGAAGCGCGCGCATCCGACTGGGGGATTGTGGCGCAGGGCAAATGGGGCGTTGCCTGGACTGCAAGCCCTATGCAGAAAATTATGCCGAACACATCCGTGCCTGCCAATAAGGTCAAAGGCGTACAGTTGTATGCGGCAAACAACGAGTATGAGCCGTTCCAGATAGTGCTAAGGACCAAGGCTCGAGTCGGGAACGTCAAAGTTGTGCCGCATGCCCTGTCAAGCGCTAAGGCCAAGGTTCCCGCATGGTGCGTAACAGTCAAAAATGTGGAGTATGTAAACTGCACAACTCCGACCAACGAAGGCATTGAACCGGGGCTGTATCCCGACCCGCTGCCCGATCACTTCCCATATAACGCGATAGAAAACCGCAATACCTCGGCCTGGGTAACGGTTTATGTGCCGAGAAACACCCCACCCGGGGATTATAAGGGGACGGTGGATGTTATCGCTCAGGGCATCGGCAAAGTTGTGGTGCCGATCAATTTGCGCGTCTGGAACTTCACGCTGCCGTCGGTGAGCCGCTTGCGCACAGCCTATGGCAACTCGATGGGCAAAGCTTTCAGCTACCAGGGGGCCACCACCACCGCGCAAAAACGCAAGCTGGTTGATCTGTATAATCTTAACTTCCGTAAACACAGAGTTTCGCCATACCAGCCATACGCCGGCTACGATGTGAAAATCGAGAAGGAGAACGGCGAAGTTAAGGTCGATTTCAAAGATTTCGACATCGCAATTCAGAAGTATTTTCCGTATTTCAACAGCTTTATGCTGCCGAGATTCTGGATGAATGATGATCTCGGGTTTGGCAAGGGCGCAGACGGACAGCGTCTGAAAATCGATTATATGCGCCAGGTGGCGGAGCATCTGATCGACAAAGGCGTGCTCTCCAAGGGTTATGCCTATATAACCGACGAGCCTCAGCCGGACGTATACGACACCATCGTTGAATCCGCCAAAGATATGCGCATGGCCGATGGTCGAATTAAGATTCTTCTGACCAAGCGTGTCGAGGAGAAACTCATCGGGTCTGTGGATATATGGGTGCCGATAGTTCATCATTATCTCGAAGAACCCAGCAAAGCCCGGCAGGCTAAAGGCGAGGAACTCTGGTGGTATTTGTGCTGCGAGCCGCGCGCACCGTATGCCAACGGCTATTTCATAGACTATCCCGGCGCACAAATGCGTATGTTCCACTGGCAAACCTGGAAATATGGCGTAAACGGCATTCTGTACTGGAATACAATGTATTGGCAGGATAACCCCTGGAAGATCCCGATGAGCCAGCCGCCGGAGAGAACCCACAACTGGGGCAATGGCGACGGCCAACTGCTCTATCCGGCGTCTCGGCTTCCATCTGAGAAGTTCGTGGACAAAGGCCCGGTGGACTCCATCCGATGGGAGCTGGTGCGGGAGGGCATCGAGGATTGGGACTATTTCCGCATTCTTCAGGACAAAATAGATGCGGCATCACAGGCCACAAAAAAGACGTCGGCCTATGCTGCTGCGGTCGATGCTCTGAATCAAGTCAATGCGTGCGTGCCGTCGCTGACAGAATTCTGCACCGATATTTCACGCATAGAGGCTGCGCGGGCGAGGATCGGACGAGCTATCGAGGGTATGAAGTAAGTAAAATGAATCAGACGGGGCGAGGAGCGACTCGCCCCTTTTTTTATGCTGCCTTCCCTTTCGATTCGCTTATCATACCGAGGAACATTTCGACAAGCTCGGGGTCAAACTGCTTGCCGGAACACTTTTTCAACTCCGCAACTGCCTCCTCATGCGACATTGCATCCCTGTAGGGACGATGATTTGTCATCGCGTCATAGGAATCTGCAATTGCAATAATGCGCGCGATCAACGGAATATCGTTGCCAGCCAGCCCGCTTGGGTAGCCCTTGCCGTCATAGCGCTCATGATGATGCCTTACGCCCGGCAGGATGGAACTCATCTCCTGCACTCGCCGCAGTATCTGCGAGCCAAGGTAGGGATGATTTTCGATCTGCATTCGTTCGGAGCCGTCCAGCGTCTTTTTGTCCAGCACCTCTTCGGGCGTGCCGCTCTTCCCTAAATCGTGCAGCAGAGAGGCGGACTTGAGCGTTTCGAGTTCCTCTTCGGACATGCCCGCTTTTTCGCCGATGGCCAACGATATCTCCATAACTGATCGGGAGTGACCCCTGGTATATTTATCCCTGCCATCGATGACCGTCGCCAAAGCTTCAAGGGCCGAAAAGTCTTCGCTGGCAAGCAGCGCGCCGACATGGTTGGTCGATATATGATGCAGCATGGAGCAACTTTCGTCGTATATCATGGATCTGTTGCGCCCGCGTTGCTTGGCCGAATAGAGAGCGGCATCTGCGCAAAGTATGAGTGAATGCTTGGATTTGGCGTGATCCGGGAATGTGGCAACCCCGGCGCTGGCGGTTATACGGCTGTTTTTGCCGAACTCCGGCGCGCTCATCTTCTCGGCGCTCTGCCTGATCCTCTCAGCAACCTCAAGAGCCGCGGTAAAACCCGTCTCCGGCAGAATCACCACAAATTCTTCGCCGCCATAACGCGCGAGGACATCCATATTTCGGATGGACTGTTTGCAGATGCCGGCAAACCACTTTAATGCCTTGTCCCCTTGCTGGTGGCCCCAGTTGTCGTTGAACAATTTGAAATAGTCCAAATCCAGCAAAATCAGCGACACGGTTCTGCCGTAGCGCTCTGCGCGCTCGATTTCAGCTTCAAGCCGCTCCTGAAAGTGTCGATGGTTATATATCTCGGTCACTCCGTCGATGTTTGCGCGCTCTTCGGCTCTAAGGCGATAATATACTTCTCGATCGAAAAGATAACCGATAACCGCCGCGATGACCACGCAAACGAACACCCATACAGTCAGGCTTGGCCAGTGCGAGGTCAATGAATAGCCGAGGTTCTTCATCAGGGACTCATACAGCAAAATGTCCCCCCAACTCGCAGATTCCAAGCCGTAAGCCCACACGCCAACGATGTAGGACAAGGCGGCAAACGCAAAGCCTCCAAAGTAGAACAGAAGGCGATACTTCAGACTCATTTTTATTTCAGGCTTAGCCATACAGTATCCTCGATGATCCTGTTGGATTTTGTGGCACACGTTTTCACGCGAGCATCAGCAACAGCCCCACTCGCGTTCTCACATGTATATTATCAGTCGGAGGATTGATAGTCTTGAGGGTTACACAGTCTCGGTAATCCGCATTATGGCTGCTTAATACGAAATTATCCCCTTAAACAGGGCCCGGAGGTCAAAAAGAATAAGATTTCCCCGCCTCAAACGCTTTGAGATTGAGTTCGAGGAACCTCGGTTTCACGAGGGCTTCGATAGATTCCCGCCAGATTGCGTCGTCTATATCCGTGTGTCTCGTAAGCGCGCCGATCATCACAAGGTTGACCGCTCGCACATTTCCCAATTCACGGGCAATCTGCAGTGCCGGGATAAGCTCCAGCGCGCCTTCGCTGAAAGCGGACTGCATCGTGCCGTCGAGGTCGTCGGGCCACTGCGCCTGGCCGCTTGATACGGTAATAGGTCTGATCTCCTGATCATTTACCATTGCGATGCCGGACGGACGCAGATAGTAAGCGTAGCGAAGGGCTTCGAGCTTCTCGAAGGCGATCAAAATATCGGTTTCGCCGAGCGCAATCAGCGGCGAATGCACCTTTTGACCGATCCTGACCTGGCTCACAACGCTGCCTCCGCGCTGCGCCATTCCGTGGACCTCACTCTTTTTGACGTCCCTGCCCGCAAGCAGAGCCACGTGGCAGAGAATCTCGCTGGCCAGCAACGTCCCCTGACCTCCAACGCCAACGAGTGTAATATTAAGAGTCCTGGTCATTTCCTACCTCGCATTGCTCATCATAAAATCAGAATCAGGATGTGGGTTTTATGGCGTCGAACTTGCACACCTGCACGCATAATCCGCAGCCCACACATAACACCGGGTTTATGCGGGCTTTGCGTTTCTTAGGGTTGGAAGGGTCCGCATCCGCGGCCTCAATCGCAGGGCAGCCGAGCTTAAAACACGCTCCACACGCCTTGCAAGCCTCCGAATCAACCCAGTATTGCTGTGTAACAGCGCACTTGCCGCCCAGAACGCACACTCGCTTGCTCACGATTACGGACGGCTCCGCAGCTTCAAGCTCCTCTTTCATGATCTCCATAGTGGCCTGCAGATCATTAGGGTCGATCACGCGAACTCGTTTCACTCCCACGCCCCTGGCCACATCCTCAACAAGGGTTTCGGCAGTCTGCTCATCCATCAAAGTCTTACCGGTTCCGGGGTGCTCCTGGTGGCCTGTCATGGCGGTTGTGCGATTGTCCAGCACTATGATCGTAGATGCGCCGCGATTGTAGACCACGTTGAGCAAGCCGGTGATTCCGGAATGAAAGAACGTGCTGTCCCCTATAACAGCCACGACTCTACCGGGCTGACCGGCCTTTTCCAGCCCGTGGGCATTGCCGATACTGGCTCCCATGCATACGATCGTATCCAGCGCCGAAAGCGGCTCGAACGCGCCCAGGCTATAGCAACCGATATCGCCGGCCACAAACGCCTTCAGTCGGTTGAGCGCATAAAAGACGCCCCTGTGCGAACATCCGGGACACAACACGGGAGGTCTTGCGGGCAGTTCCCCTATTGCCTCTTTTGGCTTGATTGGAGGGTTGCAGTTGATCTCAGCCGCGAGTCTCCCTATTCTTTCAGGACTAAGCTCCCCTATGCGCAGGCTGGTCTGGGTCTGTTCGACGGCAATTCCCATCGCAAGAATCTGCTCCTCGAGGTAGGGTTCCCCTTCTTCTATAACATACAGTTTCTCTACCGAATCGGCAAAGCGGCGGATTACATTCTTCGGAACGGGGTGCGTGATCCCAAGCCGGAGAATCGATGCCTCCGGGAACGCCTCCCGCGCATATTGATAGGAAATCCCCGAGGTTATGATGCCGGTGGCGTCTCCGTGCTCAATCTTATGAAGCTCGCTGTTGTCGGAGTATTCCGCCAACTCTGCGCTCTTGTTTTCCAGATTCACCCTCATCCGCCTGGAAAACATCGGCACGGTCACTGTTTTGGTGATATCTTTTTTGTAGACTCGTCCTTGGCGGCTTGTCTGAACTTTTCGCAGGTTTTCTATGTCTCCAAGATCGACTATGCTGGATGAATGAGCCACGCGAGTCGTGGTGCGCAGGATTACAGGCGTATAGAACTGCTCGGATATCTCAATTGCCAGACGGGTCATGTCGTAGCATTCCTGGCTGTCTGATGGTTCAAGCATAGGGATTTTCGCGAATTTTGCAAGCGCGCGGTTATCCTGTTCGTTTTGGGACGAATGCATGCCCGGATCATCCGCGCACACCACCACCATACCGCCGGTAGCGCCGATATAGGCAAAGGTCATCAATGGATCCAGCGCGACATTGAGGCCGACGTGTTTCATTGTGGTCATCGTTCGCGCACCCGCAAACGAAGCTCCTATCGCGACCTCCATCGCCACTTTCTCATTAACCGCCCATTCCGAGTAAATATCCGTATATTTGGACAGATTTTCCAGAATCTCCGTGCTTGGAGTGCCGGGATACGAGCTTGCTACCTCGACCCCTGCCGCGTAGGCTCCGTGCGCGATGGCTTCGTTGCCGGACAACACTTTTCTGTTCGCTGCGATTGCCTGCATAGATGTTCACCTCAGAGACACACAAAAACGCGCCCGAACGCATAGCCGCTCGAGCGCCTGAACTGCTCTGCTCTATCTATTTTATATCACTTAATCCCCTCAAAAGGCAAGCCGACCGGGAATGTGTAACTGCTCACGAATGATGAGGTCTTGAGGTTAGATGTTGGAAGTTAGAGGTTAGAAGAGTTATTGAGAGGGTTCGAGTAGCCTCCAAATTTTGTCATTCCGAGGCGAAAGCCGAGGAATCTGCTTTTTTCCTTCCCTTTTCCGGGTTTCGCTTCTTTCGAGCTTTCGCGATTTACGGAAAAGCAGATTTCTTGTATTAATTACTTGTCTGTCTATAATGGTGGATTATAGGACGCTATGGTCCACCTGGCAGTGGGAACGTGCAGATTTCAGTGCGTGAGAGCACGTTGGTGAGATTGTTTCCTCTGTCTTAATAAAGGCTTAGTCCGGACGGTATCCTGTGTCCCAGATGTGTGGCGAACCCGTATGTGCAAGAATGGACGCCTAATAGACAGGAGTGGCAAATGCAATATTTAGGAATTGATGTATCTAAGGACGGATTCGACGTAGCTC
>JAAYKE010000078.1 GCA_012522575.1 Armatimonadota bacterium
AATTAACGAAACCCAGAAATGGGAAGGGAAAAAGCAGATTCCTCGGCATTCGCCTCGGAATGACAAAAATTGGAAGCTACGCATGACCCTCTCAATAATCCTTCTAACCTCTAACTTCCAACCTCTAGACCTGAGCTGTTACTAGATGACCTTCTCTCGAATGATCGCGCTTGTATAGTCCATCTCCATAACCACCCCGGCAATCATCCAAATCGCGGTGGCAGCCTGACGCCATTGCAGCAGGTTCATATACTGAATCAGTTGATACCCTATGCCGCCTCCCCCAACAAGCCCGATCACCGTCGCCATTCTCACGTTTATATCCCAACGATAGAGCGTGAACGCTATGAACTGCGGCACGACCTGCGGGATAACGCCGAACAATACCACCTGAAACTCATTTGCGCCGGTCGCCCGCACCGCCTCAATAGGGCCGTGTTCTATGCTTTCGATAGCCTCGGAATAGAGCTTGCCGACGGCTCCTATGCCGTGAATCGCAAGAGCAAGCACGCCCGCAAATGGCCCGATTCCAACCGCAGCGACCGCTATTACAGCAAATATCAGCACCTCCACCGAGCGCAATATGGTAAACACTGCTCGAGTGATGCCATAAAGAGCCTTTAACAGCAGCGAGTGCAGCATCAAATTGCGCGCGCCAAAAAAGCTTAAAGGAATGGCAAACAGAACCGAAATTGCGGTTCCCAGCAACGCCAGGTAGATCGTCTCCAGCATCTTGGGAGCGGCGTCCCTCAAAGTGTCGCTTAACGCATAACCTCGATGTGGAACCGTTACCCTTGCCTGCACATAATAATCTCCGACGATGTCCCTTTCATTGATGAACGATTTGGAAAAATTGCCTTTGCCGTCAGTTGTGATCCTGCCTATATCGATCTCCGCGCCGCCCAGCAACACAAGTGACCCGGAGGCATTGGGCGCAAATCCACTGCCGGTAACGTGGATGCGGTCCCCTTTATGTGCAATAGCGGGATCAAGTGTCAGGACCGGCTCATCCGGCTTGGTTGCGACAGCCGGGCGGTGAGGGTCGCTCTGGTTTTCTTCGGCAACGACATATATTCCCGTTGCAATTTGTGTGGTAGACTTGGGAATCAAAAAGTCAGGTTTGGCCATGCCTCCGATAATCTGGCCAATGACGCTTCGTTGTTCCGGTTGGAGTTGCGGAACGTGAATATCGGTCACCTTGCCTGCCGCCACCACGTTCAGCGTCAGAATCAGCAGTATCGGCACAAATGCTGACGTCACCCTGCCACGTGCTATAATCACTGCGTCAAAGATGTTCCACACCCAAACCAGCGCCATCCATAGCGCCAGCCATCGCAGGTTCATTCCATAAAAAATGGCGGCCTGCACAGGCAGTCCCAGCAATAAAGTGAAGCCGCGACGCATCGAACCGGCATATATTTGACCTAAACCGGGAATTATGGCCGATAGCGCACCTGCGATCAACGCTCGTTTCATTGATGTCGATTCAGCTCTCATGCAATCTCCACCTGCACGGCATCCTCGCCATATATTTCCCTGAACCTGTCGTTGTCAATTTCCGCCGGAGCGCCATCGAAGACAAGCTCTCCCGCCTTCAAGCCTATGACTCTGTCTGCATATTGTCTGGCAAGGCTGAGAAAGTGGAGGTTGCAAAGCACGGTCATGCCATCTCTTTTATTCATTTCCTCAAGATGATTGAGCACCGAATGCGCGGTCGCGGGATCCAGCGAGGCCACAGGCTCATCGGCCAGAATCACCTGCGGTTTTTGCATTAGGGCGCGAGCTATGCCAACTCGCTGCTGCTGGCCTCCGGAGAGCGTATCCGCTCGCTGCGATTCCTTGTCAGCAAGACCAACCCGCGCAAGGCTCGCCCGGGCATCTGCATAGTCCTCCGGTTTGAAGTGATGAAACAGGCTGGCCCATGAAGAAGTGTAGCCCAACCGACCGCTGAGCACATTTGTAAGCACGTTGGAGCGGCTGACCAAATTGAAGTGCTGAAATATCATGCCGATCCGCCTGCGAACGCAACGCAGGTCGGATGTCGCCGTAATCTCTATGTCATCGAGAAATATGCGACCTGCAGTCGGCGCGATAAGGCGATTCACCGATCGAAGCAATGTGCTCTTGCCCGAACCGGACAGGCCGATAACCGCCACAAACTGTCCCGTCGGAATCTCAAGAGAGATATTATACAGCGCGCGGGTTCCGTTGGGATATATTTTAGTCAGATTCTCAATGCGTAACATACGGGTTCGTTCTACTTATCAAGTTGTTCGATCTGGATATTTTCGGCCTTTGCGACGCTTCGCACTGAGTCATAATCGCTATCATTAGTCCGCTCGAAGCCGTCTATGCCATACAGGCTCATAATCGTAATCCGACCCTCATCAGAAGCCGCTACTTTGATCAATCCATCGGTGATCTTCTTCACTATATCGGCGGGCAGTCCTTTGCGAACGCTCACCGTGTCATTGGGAATCTCAATGCTTTTTGCGATAACGTGCGTCTTTTCCATCACATCAGGCAGGGAGTTGACCACTTTTTCTCGTGCATCAGTTCCGACTCCTCCGTAGATCGCGCCTCCGTCTACCTGTTTATTGTAGACTGCCATTATCACGCGGTCGTGCGCTCCGGCGTAGATAACGTTACTGAAATAGGTGTCCGGGTCATCTCCGCTGGTGCGAATCAAATGTTTGGGATATATGGTTCCCGTAGTGGACACGGGATCGCCATAGGCAAATCGCTTGCCTTTCAAGTCTGCCAGGCTGTTTATTCCCGTGTCGGTTCGGGCGATGATGAAACCCCAATACTTGGCAGATTTATTGCGAACGGTCACCAGCGCGACTTCGACGCCATATTTATCGTGCGCCATAACGTATGGGATTGGAGGCAGCCAACCCACATCTACCGTGCCCGACCCCATTGCCGTTATTACTGCGGTATAGCTGGCCGGAACGCTCACATCATACTTCAATCCGGTTTCTTTTTCCATCAACTCAGCAAGCTTATTGCCGCTCAGTATCAGCTTGTTTGTATCCAGAGACGGCACCATCGCCATCTTAATAGGGTTAGACTCAGACCCCAACTCCCCGGTTTGTTCTGCGCAGCCGCTTAATACCGCAATCACAGCCAGCAATATCCAAATCAATCTCAAATGCGAAAACATGTTATCCTCCAAACAGCGATTACACCAATATCAATTGGTCGTAACATCCTCATTATCCTTCGCTATCAGAAACGAGACGATCTTCAAATGCGATTCGCCCCAAAAATCTGCATCCGCAGAGTCGATTTTCTTTGACCTATATGCCATCAGATGGTAGACTCAGTGAAAGCATATGCGGAGGCCGCATCGTCGATATGTTCAGCAAATCCAGGTTGGGAGCTTATTTTATATTGTTTTTGGCGGCGGCATGCATAGCCGGAACGGCGGCGCATTATACAGTCAAAAAGCCCGCCGGGATTCTGCAAAATCTTGAGCACGATTCGATTATCATTGACCTGCCCTCCGGCGGCTACCGCGCAACCCCTGTGCTGGCCGACATCGCCCGTCATGAGCATTTTGATGAGATGATGACACGAATCAAACCGCACGCGGCAATAATCGGCACATATTACGGAGCCGATATGCAGCCTATCGGTGACATTTTAATCAATGGAAAGCTACTGCGACGCGGCGGCCAGCGACAGGGAATCGGGTTCACATCGTCCGGCAAGGTCGTTTTCAGGGAGCGGCGCGGTTCTTCGCGAATGGACTGGAGCGGTTGTGAGAACGGGATTGCCTGTGGCCCCAGGCTTCTGAGGGACGGCCAAATAAGCATAGATGTAGTTGCGGACGGGTTCAAACCGGGGGCTAATACCCTGGAGGCAAGGCGCTGTGCCGTTGGAGCGACTGTCCAGGGCAAACTTGTAATGCTGTGTGTGCGCGAGGCCGTGACGCTAAATACTCTTGCGCAAGCAATGCTGGAGCTTGGAGCGGTAGATGCGATAAACCTCGATGGCGGCGGGCTTTGCGGGCTCTATGCCAAAAATAAATGCCTTGTCCAACCGGTCTTGCCGGTCAGCAGTGTATTGGCGGTATATAAGACAAAATAGAAAAAGGGCGGGGTATTTCGACCCCGCCCGATATGTCATTCGTAGTTACTACCAGCCTCGGCGACCACCGCCACCGAAACCACCGCCGCCAAACCCTTGCTCGGCCTTCTCAGCCTTGCGTTTGTCGCGGCATGTCTTACAGCGGATCGGCTCGCTGAAACCGCGAGATTGGAAGAACTCTTGCTCACCGGCTGTGAATACAAAAGTCTCTCCGCATTCTTTACAGGTCAGATCCTTGTCCTGGGACATCTAGCTATACCCCCTTGTCTTGCTTGCACTTTCACTTCTGTTGACTTTTAGGACCATTGAATGGGGGCGTGAATGTACCCAAGGCAACTGTTTCCTTCTTTTCCGATTCTTTCAGTCCGGCCCACAAAGCTATCGACCATGCCATGTGGACAGCAGAAGCCACATCCATTATACCTTATGTGAAGCTTTTTCAAAACGAAAAATGCAATTAATAGTAAAAAACACCATGCAGGAACGTCTAATCAATATGTAGAATCTATACAAATAGGGAATGAACATAGGAGAGGCCCAAAAATGCCTTCTGGCGGGAAAGGTATGTCAAACGAAGATAAGGATATAGAACGCGGCATAGATGCCTTTAAGCAGGGTGATTTTGATAACGCGGCGCAGTTGCTGGAGGATTCATCACGACGATATCCCAACAGCTACGATGCCTTCGTCTACCTTGGCGCGGCATACGCTCAGCAGGGGCGACATAACGCCGCCATCGGCGCATTCAAAAGAGCCTCCGACATAAAACCCGATTCCCCAAGAATTCACTACAACCTCGGCCAGGCATACGAAGCCGCCGGAGTGCCCAGAGAAGCGTGGTTCGAATATAAAAAAGCTCTGGAAATAGATCCTAAATACGGGCTTGCTCGCGGAGCCTTGATCTCTCTGACTCAACGTCTGCCCAAACTCCTTGCCCCCGGTATCGAAGTGGCGGCCTGATACCGTCGACTGCACCCACGGTCACATAAAACTCACTTCGTAACAAATATATGAGCATTATCATGCCGCATGGCACGAATTCTGCACTGATTACATTAGAATGCTGAAAAATAGGCCAGTGTTTAAGAGTAAGCGTATTGGCAGCGGATAAATAACAATTTTCCACGGATAGGGCTATGCTCCAGCTCTATCCGGCAAAGCCCGCATAAGACGGGCTGCTTACTCCAAAGGCGGGTAACTGCCACGGCACTGGCGTCGCCCCGGACATAGCTACTATGCTCGGGGCGATTTTATTTCATCCAAAACAAAGGCCCCGCTCAAATCTGTGGGGCCGTTATACAAGGAAAGGAGAAAAATGGATCTGCTGCTATCTGCATTTTACCCGTCTCAAAACTGCGTTAAACCGACAAAATGCCTTTTATAATCCTGAGTCGTGTAATACAATACCGCCCAAAGCTATACAAAGTTGAGCTATATGGATCCGGCGTGGGCCAAATCCACATAGCTATCTGCTATCAGCATGGGACTTGCTTATTGACGATATCGGCATATATGCAACCAGAAGAACCGGTTGTGCGATACGTGGGATCAGAGATTGCCGAGAATTTCGGTAAGGCTGCAGTATCTTTGTTCAGGAAGGTTTTCTATTGCATCCAGAATTGAATCGGGGGCTTCACTATCTTCAGCGCAGCGGAGTATTTCCATCCTGGAGCACGGGAAAACAATATCCTCAAAATACGCTCCCATCTGATCCTGTGTTCTTGTGCTTACGCGAATATCCACTGCGTTCCTCCTTTTAGAGCATCCCTGTTTGGAAGAGTCACACTAGATAAGCATACCCATATACGCGGCGTTTCAATCCGAAGGGCGATATCGCGTAACAGCTCACGAATGATGAGGTCTAGAGGGTAAAGGTTGGAAGTTAGAGGTTAGAGGGATTATTGAGAGGGTCATGCGTAGCTTCCAATTTTTGTCATTCCGAGGCGAACGCCGAGGAATCTGCTTTTCCCTTCCCATTTCAGGGTTTCATTAATTTCGGGCTTTCGCGATTTTCGGAAAATCAGATTTCTCACTTCGTTCGAAATGACATAGCTTGTGTGGGTGGGACATAGGCCAGCAGCTACAACCACTCACGAAGAGTGAGTTGTTACAATATCGCGACCTAAGTCAGGGCGGAATCGCGCTTCAATAGTCTCATGCTGTTGGCGATGACGAGCAGCGCGCTGCCCTCGTGGCCGAGCACTCCTGCAGCGAGGCTGATATGGCTGGAGAGCGCGCCGACGACTAGCAACGCGACAATGAGCAGCGAGAATAATATATTTTGAGCGATTATTTTCCGGGCCTTTTTACTTAGGGAGATCGCGTATGGCAGCATCGCAATATCGTCCGCCATCAACGCCACATCGGCAGCTTCAATGGCAGCAGGACTGCCGACACCGCCCATTGCAATGCCGATATCTGCGGCTGCAAGCGCAGGGGAATCATTTATCCCGTCTCCAACCATCGCCACCTTATCTCCCTGTTGCCGCAGTCTGCGAATCATCTTTAGCTTATCCTCAGGAAGAAGCTCTGCGTGTTCCTCATCGATGCCGAGTTTTTTTGCAATCGCACGACCGCTCTGGGCCGTATCACCGGTCAGCATAACTGTCTTTTGTATGCCGACTTCCTTTAATCTGCCAAGCGCTTCTGCGGTGCCGTCTTTGAGCGTATCCGCCGCGCCGATTGCGCCCCATAGCGTTTTTTCGTTGCAAAGATAGACTACGCTGCAGCCCTGCATCTGCATCTCGGCCATTGCAGTCGTACCCGGCACATCTACTCCGAGTTCCTTCATAAACCTCGGACTGCCGATATAGTACGCCTCTCCTTCTACCACGGCGCGAGCGCCCTTGCCGGGGAAAGCCTCAAAAAACTGAACTTTATGCTCAGGCAAACCCGCCTGTCTTGCCGCATCGACAATAGCATCGGCTAGCGGGTGTTCCGATCGACTTTCGATTGCGGCGGCAACGGCCAGCACTTTGTCAGCGGTATATGAATTGAACGGAATCACCCCGCATATCGAGAGCTTGCCCTGCGTGAGCGTCCCGGTCTTATCGAATGCCGCTACGGTGACTCCGCTGAGCATCTCCAGATGTGCGCCTCCGCGTATCAGCACTCCCGATTTAGCGGCATTGCCGATGGCGGCGACAATGGCAACCGGCGTAGAGATAACCAGAGCACACGGACAACTCACCACCAACAGCGTAAGCGCGCGCCCGAACCAGTCTTTATAATCTCCGCCCAGCCATAACGGCCCTAAAACAGCCACCAGCCCTGCAAGCGCGATCACGATAGGGGAATAGTATCTGCCAAACTTTTCACTGAATTGCTGTGTGGGAGCTTTCTGCGCTTGCGCCTGCTCAACCAAATGCACTATGCGCGCCAGCGTATTGTCATCAGCCGGGCTTGACGTTCGAACTTCGACCGAGCCTCGGCCATTGATCGAGCCGGCGTATACCGTATCGCCGACTACCTTGGATACCGGCACCGACTCACCCGTAATAGGGGATTGATCCACCCCGGATTCTCCCTCGACAATCGTGCCATCAACAGGAATCTTATCTCCCGGTTTGATCAGCACAATCTCTCCAACCTCGATTTCATCAACTCGAGCAGGCGCAAAGTGTCCATTTCGTTTCACCAGAGCCGATGTCGGGGCGGAGTCGATGAGGGTCATAATCGACTTGCGTGTTTTTTCCACCGTATATGCTTCCAGGGTTCCGCCAAGTGAAAATAGAAACATAACCGCAGCCGCTTCCGCGTATTCCTGCAGCGCGATGGCTCCGATAGCGGCGACTGTGACCAACAGATTGGTGTCTAAGATCAGGCCGCGAATGCTTAACAAAGCTGTATGCGCAGTAAAGACTCCGCCGACAATAGCAGCCGATATAAACAGAGCAGTCGTAAGCGCAGATGGGCCAGATGTGAGCCACGCCAGCCCGCCAATGCCCAGCAAAGCTCCCGAAACAGCGGTAGCAACCAGCCTCGCATTTCGTCTGGATCGAGTCCTAAGGTTTGCGTCACCCTCTATTTCGTAGCCGAATTCCCGCACCTTGCGGATTATGGCGTCCATCGATGTAGTATGCGGTTCGAATTCCACGATAAGAGCAGAGGTGGCATAGTTGAGTGACGCCCATGCGACGCCGCGGATTCGACGAATGGCGGTCTCCAGCTTTTGCGCGCAGTCCGGGCAGTCCAGACCGGAGATCCTGACGGTCCGGTGTTTATAGTGCTCGGCAACCTCGACGCCCAGCATCCTTGCCCGCTCTTTGATCTCCCCAAATGTGAGCAGATTTGTATCGTAGGAAATGCTCAGGGTGCGATGGTCGGCATTTATGGAGACGCTGCGAACGCCATCAAGCCCTTCGAGCATATCCTGCAATCGGTCGATGCAGTGTCCGCAGTCTTCGAAGTAGTCCGGCCATACGACCGGTATATCCAGAGTTTGTTCTTCCACGAGCCATCACCCGACATCCGACAGTTCTCTTTTATAGTTGATACCTGTACGTTATGCGGGATCAAACAATTCTTCCGATCAGAGCCTGTTTCATACAAAACGATTGCCCGGTTAGCTGCATTTATCTGATCGTCCATCCGACAGCCAACATCTGCACAACCGGGCAACCTGACAGATTATTTCGTGTACGCCTTTGCTACCTTGGCAACGGCGTTGTATATGTCATCGATGTCGGATTCTGTAAACCGCTCGTTACAGGGCAATATCAGCAGTCTCCTCAAGATTTCCAGAGCGTTCGGGCAATCCTCAGGCTTGTAGACCAGCTCTTTGCCATAGTGCGGGCAACTGAACGGGCACTGACTTTTGCCGTATGTGGCTTTTTCCTGCAGAATCTGTCCCATATAAATCGGCTGTCCGATATATCCGTGGCCGACTCCCACTCCCTCCGCGCTGACGGCTGCCGCGAACTCTTTGGGAGATACGCTGAATACATTTTCATCGATCATAAACGGATACAGCCACCAGGAGTGCTCGCATCCCTCTCGAACCTTTGGAACGACAATGCCGGGAATGCTCGCCAGCTTTTCCGTCATTGCCTTCGCTACTGCCCTGCGGCTGTGAACGGTATTGTCTACCTTGCCGACCTGTGCGCTTGCGACTGCTCCGGTTAGCTCATTCATTCGATAATTTATGCCCAAAAAGACATATTGCCTCACATCTCCGCCTCTCGGCCATCCCTTATCGGCGAACAGCCGGGCGCGCCGTGCCAGTTCATCATCATTGGTGACTATAATGCCGCCGTCTCCGCTGGCGATGTGTTTGGACTGCTGCAAACTAAAGCAGCCGATATCACCCATAGTCCCGACCAGCTTGCCATTATATTGCGCGAGATAAGCCTGGCAGCAGTCCTCGATGACCGGAATGTTATATTTTTTACCAATCGCAAGAATCGCATCCATATTCGCCGGCTGGCCAAACAAATGCACAACGATAATGGCCGCAGTCTTATCGGTGATCTGCGCTTCGATGCTTTCCGGCAGCAGATTAAAATATTCGGGTTCAAGGTCAGCGAAGATCGGGATGCAGTTCTGGAACATAATCGGCGCGATTGTGCCCATATCGGTGATGGGAGTGGTGATCATCTCTTTGGCGATGTCGCAGTTAAGCGCGCCCAAAGCGGTATGGATAGCCGCCGTTCCGGAAGTTACTGCCACGGCATGTTTTACATTCAGCATAGCCGCAAAATCCTGTTCGAATTTCTCGACAAATTTGCCGCCAAACCGGAATAACTTGCCCGACCGAATCACTTCAGTCAAGTTAGCGATTTCTTCATCGCCAAAAGTCCGTCCGCTGATGTCACCAACATTGGGCAGAGGCGTGGATCTTACGCGTTGTGCGCCGTCGATAGCCAAATCACTCATTAATCTTTCCTCCCGATTGTATGTCTACGCGATATCGTGATAGATTGCCGAGGCCGATTTCAAATATCCATAGCAGACAGAATCGCGCCGCCAACAACCATAAGCCGATCTATGTCTCCTACGGCAACGGGCACATTCTACTATGGCGAGTCTATATTGTAAACAGGGTTCCGAAATGAATGCTAAAATGATAGAATATACCCGCCCAAGGAAAAACTTCGGTTTCTGCTGGCATATTCTATGACAATACCATCCCGCACAGATATAGAACGGCTTACAAAAAAATACCTGCGTCGGGCAGGCGGCACTCGTCCTGACCTGCGCGTAGTCGATATGCCCGATGGCAAAATTGTTGTCAAGGACTATAAACACAGCGATAAACTCTTTCGCCTGTTAATAGGCCCGATATTGATTCACAGAGAAGCCGGCGCACTGAAAATACTCAAAGGCGTATCCGGCGTCCCGCAGTTTATCGGCAAAATAGATCGCTATGCATTTGCAATGCAATATGTGCCCGGCACCAGCCTTGCAGATGATTTAGACCACCCGCCCGCACAGGAATTCTACGACGAACTGCGCCGGGTTGTCGATGATATCCACTCCCGCGGAGTCGCGCATTGTGACCTGTTCAGCACCGGCAATATAATGTATGGCGATGACGACCAGCCCTATGTTGTCGATTTTGCTGCCAGTGTCTTTCGCGGAAAAGGAATCAACCCATTCACGCGAAAACTGCACTCCTCGTTTGTCAGCGCCGACAGAATCGCAGTGCTAAAAGCCAAAAAGCGCCTGTCCCCGCATTTGCTTACGGACAAGGAACTTGAAAAAGTGGAAACGCCCCTGCCATTTGAAAAGCCTGCGCGCGCATTCGGTTCATTTATCCGAAAGGTCACTCGCGCGTTGCTGACAAAAAAACGATGACCTCTGCTAATTCTCTATAATTGGAATGCGCTGGATATCAGGGTCTGTAAATATATCGGCCTCATCGAGACTCGGCGATGAGAACTCCGACACGATTGCACCCTCGTCCCCTGCCTGAAACCAGTGCAGCGTCTCCGGCGCAAGGGTATATTGATCCCCCGGCTTGAGCACGATCTCATGAAATACGGTATAGTGTTCACTTGGTACTCTGGCCTTGATATTTTCAGTCGGCTCCCCCGACACATAGAGATACACCACTCCCGCTCTGCACCTGAACGTCTCCTGCTTTCCGGGTTTTCCTTTCACAGGCGGGTGTTTGTGTTCAGGGCAGGATTGATTGGCAAACAATACCAGTTCTTTGGCGCAGTATCGATCGTTGTTGGTATATACTACGATCTCCAGACCTTCGCTTGCCAGCCTTCCAAGGCCGAAATCCGCAACCTCTATGTTGGCGCGCTCTTCGTCAGTGATCGCTATCCCTGCTGCGCTGAGCGCTTCACAGGCCCGCTTTTGGGCCGAAATAATCTCCGAACGCTTCATTTGGCACCTCGCGTCGATGTTAAAATATAAATAGCAGCTTTGCCAGTAATATATTTAGCCGGATGCGTCTATTTTACCTCTTGAGTTGTGTCAATTTCAGTTATTGCTCACGAGTGATGATTACCCCTGCCCGTAGTGTCCGATCTCCGTCTCGGACAGCTAGTGTTCATTGATAGATTATCTGGCTGGGACAGAGGCCAGCAACTACGGTTTAGAGGTTAGAAGTTGGAGGTTAGAGCTTGGGAATGGGTTGGCGATACCGGCTCGAACTTCGGACATCTGACCTCGGATATCGAAAAAAGCAGATTTCTCACTGCGTTCGAAATGACATAGTTTGCTTGGCTGGGGCAGAGGCCAGCAACTACGATTTAGAGGTTAGAAGTTGGAGGTTAGAGCTTGGGAATGGGTTGGCGATACCGTCTCGAACTTCGGACATCTGACCTCGGACATCGAAAAAAGCAGATTTCTCACTTCGTTCGAAATGACATAGTTCGTGTGGCTGGGACACAGGCCAGTCACTACAATCACTCACGAAGAGTGAGATGTTACTCAATTTCAAAGCCGCTTATGCTTGCAGGGCAGAGTCTGGTAGAATAATATATAGTGCACATCAAGGGCGCTGTGCGCCGATAATGGATAATGAGTACGACCAGGAGGCTTGCCGGTATGTGTAGCGAGTCAAAAGATCCGGTAACCAGTATATTCGGTTCCAACGTTTTCAGCGAGGCCGTTATGAGAGAACGGCTGCCTGAGGATGTATATAAGGCTCTAAAGCCGACAATAAGCGAGGGACGTCCGCTTGATGCGTCCATTGCCGGCGTGGTGGCCAACGCTATGAAAGACTGGGCCATTGAGAAGGGCGCCACGCATTTTTGCCATTGGTTCCAGCCAATGACCGGCGTCACTGCCGAAAAGCACGATTCATTTATTTCTCCAACTTCCGACGGGCGCACGATTATGGAGTTCAGCGGAAAAGAGCTTATCCAGGGAGAGCCGGATGCGTCTTCGTTTCCATGTGGCGGATTGCGCGCAACATTCGAGGCGCGCGGCTACACCGAGTGGGACTGCACATCCCCTGTTTTCGTCAAAGAAAACGGCTCCAACGTCACCTTATACATCCCCAGCGCATTTTGCTCCTACACAAGCGAGGCTCTCGATAAAAAGACACCCCTGCTGCGGTCGATAGATGCGCTGAGCTATCAGTGTCTTCGAGTCCTGCGCGCACTCGGCAACAACACTTCCAAGCGCGTCATTGGCACTCTTGGCCCGGAGCAGGAATATTTCCTGGTTGATGCGGAGTTTGTAAAAAAACGGCT
The DNA here is from genome assembly GCA_012522575.1 of Armatimonadota bacterium. Lineage (GTDB taxonomy): Bacteria > Armatimonadota > UBA5829 > UBA5829 > UBA5829 > DTKD01. Next base: position 12,747 of record JAAYKE010000078.1, read on the forward strand.
CGACCTCGTCTTAGCCGGGCGCACCCTTTTCGGCGCACCTCCTCCAAAAGGGCAGGAGATGGAGGATCACTACTACGGCGCTTTGCACGAGCGCGTGGCCTGCTTTATGAACGAGCTTAATGTAGAGCTATGGAAACTTGGCGTATCCGCACGAACCCAGCACAACGAGGTTGCACCTGCGCAATATGAACTCGCTCCGGTCTTTGGAACCGTAAACGTGGCAACGGATCATAACCAGTTGTGCATGGAGACAATGCAGAAGGTAGCTCTCCGCCACGGGTTCGTATGCTTGCTGCACGAAAAACCATTCGCAGGGGTCAGTGGCTCCGGCAAACATAACAACTGGAGCATGATGACCAGTGACGGCATCAATCTGCTCGACCCCGGCACTACTCCGCACGACAATGAGCAGTTCCTTATAATGTTGTGCGCGGTGGTAAGGGCGGTGGACAAATACGCAGGGCTTCTGCGCGCCAGTGTCGCATCCGCCGGCAACGATCACCGCCTCGGCGCAAATGAGGCCCCGCCGGCTATTATCTCGATCTTCCTTGGAGACCAGCTCACCGATATTTTCGAACAACTGGAAAAGGGTGGGGCAAAGACATCTCGACAGAGCGGCGAACTCAAACTCGGCATAAACACCATGCCCTCCATTCCAAAGGACTGCACCGACCGCAACCGCACCTCGCCGTTTGCCTTCACCGGCAACAAATTCGAGTTCAGAATGGTCGGCTCTTCCCAGTCAACTGCAGGGCCGACGTTTGTCCTCAATACAATTGTAGCCGACGTGCTCGGAGAGATCGCCGACGAACTGGAGAAATCTACTGACGTACATGCGGCGGCTCAAGCGCTTCTGCAGAGAATCGCTACCCAGCACAAAAAAATTATATTTAATGGCGACAGTTACGCCCCGCAATGGGAGGCGGAAGCCGAAAGACGCGGGCTGCTCAATATCCGCAATTCCGTAGACGGGCTGCGACCGATGCTCGATACCGAAGTTGAGACGCTGTTCGAAAAGCACGGAGTATTATCCAAACACGAGCTTCACGCCCGCTACGAGATTTTACTGGAAAGATACTGCAAAGAAATAAATGTAGAAGCGTTGACCACACTGCAAATGGCAAACCGCCAGATTATGCCCGCGGCAATTGAGTATTCCGGGAAAATAGCCGATACGGTTGTAGCTATCAAGTCCGCCGGCGCATCGGCTAACAGTCCGCGTGGAATACTCAGCGACCTCTGCGAACTAATCGACACCCTGCAAGTCAACATTATCGCTCTGAAGCAGGCTGTGCGCGTTGCTTCCGACATCGATGCTGTCACCGTGCAGGCGGAAGCCTATCGCGATTCAGTCGTGCCTGCTATGAACTCCGTTCGAGAAGTGGTCGACCAACTAGAAAATATGGTGGATGCCTCAATTTGGCCTCTGCCGACGTATGCGGAAATGCTTTTTTTGAGATAGGATATATTTACCGGCAATAAAATTATTTTTCTTACCGCGCTTAGAGGGCTTTTGCGCAAAGTGCGCGATTCTTGAACTGATGTGCAGTTTGACAAGTAGTTCCTATAGGCGATATACTGCTTGCACTGCGAGCCGGGAGGTTATGGTGGAAGGCATTCGACTGGAGATTGAAATAAAAGATATGCAGGGCGTTAAGATACTGGAAGCAGCAGGGGAGATTGATATCTACACCGCACCCCAGTTCAAGGATGCCATCAACTCTATACTGGAGACAGGGCAGAAGCACCTTGTCATCGAAATGGCCGCCGTGACCTATATGGACAGCAGTGGATTTGGCGCGCTGCTATCCGCAACCAGAAGACTTCGCCCGGATGGCGGAACCATAAATCTGGTGAAATGCAGCGCCGCCATTGACAGAATACTAACGATCACTCGGCTCGATACCGTATTTGTAAAACACGACAGCATAGATGACGCTCTAAAAGCGGTGCAGCAGGGCTAATTGGCCCCATAGCTGCGCACAAGCCCCATTACTTTGCCTAATATGCGCACGTCATCTCGAGCTAGTTCTATTGGCGCATAATTGGCATTAGATGCCAGCAGACGGGCAGGGCGCGTAGAAAAATCCAGCCTTTTAACCGTAGCCTCGTCTCCGATCAACACCGCGACGATTTCCCCGTTATCCGCAGAGGGCTGGCTGTGGACGATTATTGTGTCGCCATCCAATATGCCATCGCCGATCATGCTGTCCCCTTTTACCTTTAACGCAAACAATTCCTTTGCGTTTGCGGCCATCTCCAAAGGCACAGGCACATAAGACTCTATATTTTCAACTGCAAGCAGGGGAAGCCCGGCGGCAATCGAGCCTAGCAGAGGGGCTGATACATGGTTTAGGTCGTCATCCTGAGCTACAAGCAGGCGAATGCTGCGAGAGGTGCTTTCTCTTTTGATGAATCCTTTTTTGCTGAGCGCATCGAGGTGAAGGGTGGCGCCGCGAAGGCTGGAAATGCCAAGGATTTTGCCAAGCTCGCGAATAGATGGCGGGTAGCCCTTGCGTGCGATATATTCGCGGATGGCCTCCAGCGCCTCGCGTTGTCTTGAGGTGAGACCTTTACTCACGAGTGCACCTCCCTGCGAAGATAATATCAGTGTATAATAGACATCGGTCTACTGTCAAGTATCAATCGCCGCAATAGCAAGTCGGCACAGTGAATCTCTTATCCTCCGAGAGCAGCCCACAAACCCGCAGTGATAACAATGCCGACAACTCCAACCAACAGCGTAATGCATCCCATCGCGGCCCCAAGCTTTCTTTGTCGGCCGGATCGGGTAAGCGGGATGCCGATCTTTCGTGATATATTAGATTTCACCCTGGTAATGCCCAAAAGCCGTTTCCAGGAAAACCCGCCTTTATTCATAATTGCTCCTCATAAATGGACTGCAGTCGAGCGAAGCTATCTCTGTAAAATGATGTCATCGAGCTTCCGTTTCGGCACGTGGTGGACACCCTCGGAGTCTCGGTAGTATTTTATGCTTCCCTCATCTCCCACCTGCTCCAAAACGACTTTCTCCGCCGGTTTGCCAAGGGCGATGACGAGCAGTATTTCCAGGTGTTCATCAATGCAAAGCTCTTCGCGCAGCTTATCGCGATCAATAGAGCCGAATATGCAGCCACCCAATCCAAGTTCCGCGGCTCCCAATAATATGGTTTGTGCGGCGATTCCTTGATCACAGCCGACGCTTGGGCAGATGAGCGTATCGCCAAGCAGTACGATATATCCTGATGGCCTTTCGTCTTCTGTCGGGCCGCCCCATTCGGTAAGATAACCTGCCCAGCTTAAGGTAGAAAACACGGTTGCATTGCGCTGTGGCGTCCAACTCAAAATATACTTCAGCGGCTGCAGATTGGCCGCTGACGGCGTCTGTCTGGCTAAATCGACCAATGAGCGCAGGGTGTTCTCGTCAATTGATTCTGTCTGTGCGAACCTGCGATAACTCCTGTTTGTCAAAACGAGATCACGAAACATATCCCATGCCTCCCGAGCTATAATCATAAAACTGATGTCTGTCTATATCGCCTGACTCTAACACGCCGCCGCAGGTCTCGTCAAGAATTTCCGCCCGCCCATACTCTTATTGACCCAACTGCGCATAGTCGAAATAACCGGCAAAAATTATTTATTTTTTAATAATGAGCTTATTTATATGGGGATCTGCCGATAATTGGGGCATAATACCCCAAGTGCCGGGTTGACACAGCGGGTAATACCCGTTAAAATGACCGGCGGTAACTAGGATACGCGAAAACTCAACAGTTATTGTATCCCTTAAGGAAAGAGAATCAGTTTATGACACGACGACTTAACGTTGCGGCGTGTTTTTTAGTAGTAGCGCTTTTAACAACTTGCATTCCCGTATTCGCTGCCACTCACACTATTAAGAAGGGCGATACGCTCTCCTCTATAGCCGCAAAAAACAAAACTACCGTTTCTAAGCTTGCTAAGGCGAATGGTCTCAAAGAGACATCCATATTAAACATTGGCAAAACAATCACCATCCCCGGAACTGCCACTGCCAAAAAGCAGCCAAACAGGGCTACTACGGTCACTCGGCAGACTACCACCGCTGTCCATACGCATTCGAGCAGCGCGTGTCTGAGGGAAGGACCAAGCACTAATGCCCGCAAAGTTGCAGTTCTGCCCATCGGCACTTCACTAAAGCTGATATCTAGGAACGGCAAGTGGGCCAAGGTCGCGCTGCCAAACGGCGTCTGCGGATTTGTCTACAGACCGCTGCTTTCGGTCGGCGCAAGCCCGTCACCCAAACAGACAGCCAAGGCTGCTCCGGCAGAATCTGCTGCATGTGCGGACAGCACGCTCATCCAAACCGCGCTTGCCTGTCGCGGAACGGTCTATCGACGCGGCGGGACGAGTCGTGGCGGATTTGACTGCTCCGGCTTTACCAGATACGTCTACGCGAAGTATGGCGTCGCACTGCCGCACTCATCAGCGGCGCAGGCCAGCAAGGGAGCTGCAGTATCCAAAAGCGACCTCCAGCCGGGGGATCTGGTCTTCTTCCAGACAAGCAGCCGAGGGATTTCCCACGTCGGCATCTACATCGGCAATGGGAACTTCGTGCACGCGGCGAGTCGGGGCAGGGGAGTGACTGTGGATTCCATCAATTCCAGCTACTACGGCCCGCGCTATCGCGGTGCAAGGCGCGTGGGTTAATCTCGCTAAGTCTTCCTTTTGCCGCCCGCAAGCAGCGCAATATAGGACAAAATCAGCAGCAGGCTCAACAACTCCAGCGAGTATCCCGCTTCGCGGTAGCTCCTGAATACTCCTGCAACCAATAGATGCACAAATAGTCCGATCCCGACCACCAGAAACACCAGGGCATACAGCCAGTACATCCATCTGCGGGACGATGTGGCCTGTTCGGCCTCGCGTATATGCGCCCGGTAGGCGTGCGCGCCGAAACCGATATCCAGGGCAAACACCACTATCAGCTTGGTGGCCTGAAACCAGTCAGGCCAAATTATCGGATCAGGCATCGCAACCCCGCAATCGCTCCGCTTGAGATGAGTTGATCAACTCTTGACTTAAGCCTCATTTCGCCACATTGCAAAATCTTTGGCGCTGTAGGTGATTATTATATCGGCTCCTGCGCGCTTGATCGACACCAGAATCTCCTCGACGATCCTTCGCTCATCAACAAAACCCCGTTGGGCAGCCAATTTAACCATACTATATTCGCCGGATACGTTATATGCGGCCACCGGGACGTCGAACGACTCTTTTGCGTCGCTTATAATGTCGAGATACGAAAGGGCCGGCTTCACCATAACGATATCGGCTCCTTCGTCTATATCCATCGCGATCTCCCTCATCGCTTCGCGGCGGTTGGGAGGATCCATCTGATACGTCGAGCGATCACCGAACTGCGGAGCGCAGTCGGCCGCTTCTCTGAAAGGGCCATAAAACGCCGAAGCATACTTAGCCGAATATGCCATAATCGGCGTATCCTCAAAGTCATTTTCATCGAGCATCTCGCGAATTGCCAACACTCGACCGTCCATCATGTCAGAAGGCGCTAACATATCTGCGCCTGCCTGCGCGTGGGATAACGCGCTGCGCGCAATCAACTCGACGGTCGCGTCATTAGCAACTCCGCCTTCGCGAACGACTCCGCAATGACCATGCGAAGTATATTCGCATAAGCATACATCCGTGATGACGACAAGCTCCGGCAGAGCTTGCTTTAAGGCGCGGACGGCTCTTTGCACTATCCCGTCATCAGCATAGGTCTCAGAACCGACCTCGTCCTTGCTAGCAGGCAATCCAAAAAGCAGCACGGCAGGAATGCCAAGATCAGAGAGTTTACGGGCCTCTTCGACCAAAAGATCAATTGAGTAGTGATATACTCCGGGCATCGACGGGATTTGCACCTTCACATCCAGCCCGTTGGTCACAAATAGAGGACATACCAGATCATCTACACAAACGCTGACTTCGCGCACCATTTTTCGGAGCATACCGGATCGCCGCAGTCGTCTCATACGATTGATGGGATAGGCCATATACATTACCCTCAAAAATTACCGGCTGATATAGAAAGAAAAAGCCAATCCATAAGGAAATTGCCGGCGTCACGTAGAAGAAATAAACTGGATTGGCACAAAAACCATTCCTGTGGACATTATACCACGCATGAAATATACTCGTTTTGTGCAATAACTCATTTTTATGATGCCGTTTCAAGGAGGATCACTTTGAAAACACTAAGATTGATTGCTCTAATTGCAGCGATCACTGCACTTGCTTTGCCGATTTTTGCGGCGGACTGCTCCAAGACCACGACTACTCCCGACAATACTCTCAGCGCGTTTGAAAAATCCACCGGATGGCAATTGCTTTTCGACGGAAAGACCCTTGATGGATGGGGCTTCACCGATCCGACGCCGGGCGGATGGATCATTGAGAATAATTCCATGTTCTACACGGTAAAGGGCAGCGGCTATGCCTATACCAAAAAAACTTTCGGCAATTATCAGTTCAAATGCGACTTTATGGTCGATAAAGGCTCCAACAGCGGAGTATTCTTCCGATGGGAGAATCTTAACGACCCGGTTGAGACCGGATTCGAGATGCAGGTTTACGATACCGCGGACAAAACAACAATGAGCAAGAACGACAGCGGCGCTCTCTATGATGCGGTGGCTCCCAGCGTGAATGCCATGAAACCCGCTATGCAGTGGAATACTGCCGAGATCACCTGCAAAGACAGTATGATAATAATCACTATGAACGACAAGCGCATAGTGGTGGCCAATCTCGACAGATGGACGGTCGCAGGGCAAAACCCGGATGGCACGCCAAACAAGTATAAACGGCCGCTGAAGGACTGGGCGCGGTCCGGTCACATAGGATTCCAGGCTCACGGCGGCAAGGTGTGGTACAAAAACATCAAGATTCGGGAGCTTTAACCCGAACGACGCTCTGATAAATGAACTAATGTGGGGTCGGCTTCGGCCCCACTTAATATTATTTTGCAAATTCGCATCCTCTAATCCCCAAGGAGACCTGCCCAATGCCTGCTCAATACGGTGTTCAAGCGCCAATCGGGTTAATCTGCGAACTGCTCGCGCATCCCGAATTGACCGTGATCACAAACCCGCGTCCGGCGTTCGGATGGATCGTAAATGATACGAGAAAAGGCGCCGCGCAAACGGCATATCAGATCATGGTCTCCTCCGGCGGCAGGTCATTGACCGGGGATATGTGGGATTCAGGCAAGATAAAATCAGATAATTCAATCAATGTTCGCTATGAAGGATCGCCTCTCAAGCCCGGCGATATATGCTGGTGGGCTGTAAGAACCTGGGATTGCGATGACCTGCCAAGCCCGTGGAGCAAACCGCAGAAGCTGTTTATACACGCTGCCGACCCTGCCGGCGTATTTTATTCGGACAAATGGGTCGAAACCACTCCCGGAATTGTTCGCGCAAATCAGCATCCCCTTGAAGTTAATGCGGTTGCGCCCAGACAAATCATATCCAAAGGCTCAGGGAGCTATTTTATCGACTTCGGCAAGGCTGCGTTTGGCGTATTGGAACTTGACATTAACAGCAGCGATGAACGCAGCATCGAGATCAGCCTTGGAGAGAAGCGCTCAGGCGATGCGGTGGATGCTGCTCCCGGCGGGTCGGTTGTGTATATAAAGACTCAACTGCAATTAAAACCCGGCGCACACAGATACAAACTCGAGTTGCCGGTCTTCGAACGTGGAATCCGCATGCCCAAACACATAGGCGAAGTTGCCCCGTTTCGATATTGCGAGATCGCCAACAGCCCTTGTCAGATCAATGCCTCCAACATTCGACAGCTTGCCGTATGGTACCGCTTCGACGACAGCGCATCGTCTTTTTCTTCGTCCGATATCGCGCTCAATGACATTTGGGAGTTATGCAAATACTCAATCAAAGCCACCAGTTTTCTGGGCATATATGTCGATGGCCAACGGGAGCGCCTGCCCTATGAGGCCGACGCCTACATTAACCAGCTTGGGCACTACTACACCGACCGCGAATATGCGATGGGACGTCATACCCATGAGCATCTTATCAAGCATCCCACATGGCCGACGGAGTGGATACTGTTTTCCGTATTGATCGCCTGGGAGGATTATCTGCACACCGGCAACGCCGATTCCATCAAGCGACATTATGACGACCTGGCCGCCAAAACTTTGATTGCGCTGTCACGTGAGGATGGCTTAATAAGCGCTCGCACAGGGCTTGTAACCAAAGATGTCCTCGAATCGGTCCACTTTGCCGGCGGCAATTTGCGGGATATAGTAGACTGGCCACACGGCAGCGAGACCGACGGTTATGATTTCACGGATATTAACACCGTGGTCAATGCGTTTCACTATCGAGCCTTGGTTCTTATGGCTGAAATGGCCTCAGCGATCGGACGGGAAGCCGATAGCCAAAAATATATCGAACAAGCCGGCAAGGTCTATGCATCGTTCAACAAACTCCTCTACGACGATTCCAAGGCAGCTTACATCGACGGCGAGACCAGCAGCCACGCTTCCCTGCATGCAAATATGTTCGCACTGGCCTTTGGGCTGGTTGATGAGTCACGCAAGCCCTCGGTGATCAAGTTTATAAAGAGCCGAGGGATGGCCTGCAGCGTCTATGGCGCGCAATTCCTGCTTGAGGCGTTATATCGCGAGGGTGAGGACGCCTATGCGCTGGATTTGATCACCAACTCCGGCGATCGCAGTTGGCCGCATATGATATCCAATATCGGCACAACAATCACTCTGGAGGCGTGGGACCCAAAATATAAACCCAACCTCGATTGGAACCACGCCTGGGGAGCAGCTCCGGCCAACATTATACCCAGATTTATAGTCGGCCTGGAGCCAATAGAGCCGGGCTTTTCTGTAGTGCGAATCAAACCGCGCATAGCCTCTCTGCGCAGCCTCAACTCCATAACTCCGACAATTCGCGGCCCCGTCAAAATATCGATCAAGCTCGACGAGTCGGAATATCGGCTCAACTGCTCTATACCTGCCAATATGTCTGCCGAAGTGCATATACCCGCATCGGACATATCACAGGTGTTTCAAGCCGGAAAGAGCCTGTCGAGTTCGAGATTTGTGGAGTATATCGGAAAGCGCGACGGCAGGATCATACTCAAAGTCGCCTCCGGCTCGTATGAATTCTCAACCAGAATGCCCGGTTTGTAGATAGTTACAGATCACGAATGAAGATTACCCCTGCCCGTAGTGTCCGATCTCCGTCTTAGAAGTTGGAAGTTAGAGGTTAGAGGTTGGGAATAGGGTGGCGATACCGGCTCGAACTTCGGACATCAAAAAAAGCAGATTTCTCACTTCGTTCGAAATGACATAGTTTATGTGGCTGGGACATAGGCCAGCCACTGATAACTCACGAAGAGTGAGTTGTTACTATAGAAATGAAATAGCCCGCCATAAAAATCTATGACGGGTTGCGTTTCGGTTATATTATATTCTAGCGTCGTCGTCTGAGTCTGAAGAATATGGGTATCATTCCCGCCAAAAGAGCCGGCAGACTGGCCGGTTCAGGAACCGCGGTGGCCACAATCTTAGGCCCGTTGCCCGATTCCGCCGAGGAGATTTGTCCCATAGAATCCCCTGTTGCAGATAATACGAACGTCGAATACGAGCGCCCGGCGGCCAGGTCGTCGAGGACAAAGCTGAGAACGTCGAAGTTCATTGGCCCTGCAGATTGGGAAGTGTTGCTATCCCAGAGCGTGAAATGTTTAGGCAAAGCCATGCTAGCGGGTCCCAGATCATCTGCCTGCACGTCACCTGTCAGCGCGGTCGTGCCCGTATCCAGCCAACCAATATTGATTTCACCGTACCCGTCAAATGTATTGCCTTCCTCGAAGTTTACGAACAGCGTGGCCGAATTCAACGACATACCGTAAAGAGGCAGGATGGGTATTTCGAATATAGACACTTCGGTGAAGAGCATATCGGGGAAGTTTACCGCTGAAAGAAAACCGACTCCCACCCCGTAAGTAACGCCATTATACGAAGCATCTCCATCTTCAGGAGCATAAAGGTCAAATGTCTGCGCCTGGGCTGCCACGCCAATGGCCAGTAGCGCAATCGTGATGAAAATAGCAGCAAATTTCCGTGTCATTATGGTTTCCTTCCTTCAGAACTCTTATAAAAAAAGCTAGAGCACAGGGTCAATATATTTAGTGCACATTGTATGCCAGTTGTGCATTACTGACTGATTGATGTTTCAGCAAGTGCCGCTATATTGTAGTTTCGGCTATTGTTGCAGGTTAATCCAGGTAAAAAAAGCGGCGATATCGCTACCGCCGCCAGGTTTTATTTGCATATTGCCTTGTTATTGCGTCATATCGACACTGCTGTATCCTTGCGCTCAAAGACGATCGCGCCGTCTTCATCCGCGTCAACGGTGATCTTGTCGCCTTCTTTGAACTTGCCTTCGAGCAGATCCATAGCAAGCTTGTCCTGAATCTCACGCTGAATAGCGCGCTTCAGCGGTCGCGCTCCATAGACAGGATCGAAGCCCTGTTTGGCAAGAGATTTCTTGGCGGCCTGGGTCAATTCAAGTTCGAATCGCTTATCCGCAAGCCGACGTTTGAGATACGCGATCTGAATATCGACTATCCTTTCAATGTCAGATTCAGACAGAGAGTTAAAGACCACGATCTCATCAACTCGATTTAAAAACTCCGGCCTGAACTGCTGTCTCAGCGCTTCCAGCACCAGTTTGGACAGTTCTTCCTGGTTCATTTTATGCTCGGTGCTCTGCCGGAAGCCCAAAATATTGTGTTCCCGAATCAACTCCGATCCGATGTTGCTGGTCATAATAATCACAACATTTCGGAAGTCTACCGTCCGTCCCTGGCCGTCAGTCAGCCGACCGTCCTCAAGAATCTGCAGCAGCACGTTAAAGACATCAGGGTGCGCCTTTTCTATCTCATCAAATAGAACTACGCTGTAAGGCCTTCTGCGCACGTGCTCGGTAAGATAGCCCCCTTCTTCATAGCCGACATAGCCGGGAGGCGCTCCCAGCATTCTCGCCACTGAGTGCTTCTCCATATATTCGCTCATATCAATGCGCACCATCGCGCGCTCGTCATCGAACATAAACTCCGCCAATGCGCGGGCAAGCTCGGTTTTGCCTACTCCAGTCGGCCCCATGAAAATGAAGCTTCCGATAGGCCTGTTGGGGTCCTGCAACCCGGCACGCGCCCTTCGCACCGCATTGGATATTGCGCTGACCGCAGGGTTCTGGCCGACTACCCGCTCCTCCAGTCGCTTCTCCATGTGTATAAGTTTAGCGGTCTCTCCTTCTACTAACCTGGTCACAGGAATGCCGGTCCACTTGCCGACCACCTCGGCGATATCCTCTTCATCGACCTCTTCTTTTAGCATCTTTTTCTGAGCTTGCAGGGCGGACAGCTTGTCCCCTTGATCCTGCAGTTCACGTGTCAAGTCCGGAATAATGCCGTGTCGCAGTTCGGCGGCGCGTGCAAGGTCTCCGGCCCTCTCAGCGTTGCTTTCGTCAACTTTGGCCGTCTCCAGGCGGGATTTTATTTCGCGAATATGCGTTATGGCGTCCTTTTCGAGCTGCCAGTGCGCCTTCATCTCGTCTGAGCGTTCTCGTAGATCCGCTGCTTCCTGTTCAAGTTTCTCCAAACGTCTTATACAAGCTTCGTCAGTTTCTTTCTTAAGAGCCTCTCTTTCGATTTCGAGTTGTCGTATGCGCCTTTCCACTTCATCTATTTCAGTGGGCATGCTGTCGATCTCGATTCTCAGACGAGAAGCCGCCTCGTCAATGAGGTCAATCGCTTTGTCGGGCAGGAATCTATCCGTGATATACCGATCCGACATCACCGCAGCGCTCACCAGCGCGGAGTCATTAATTCGCACGCCATGATGCGCCTCATAACGCTCCTTGAGACCGCGCAAAATGGCAATTGTGTCATCTACGCTTGGCGGCTCCACCATCACCGGCTGGAATCTTCGCTCCAGTGCCGCATCTTTTTCTATGTGCTTGCGATATTCATCAAGAGTGGTGGCTCCCACGCACTTGAGTTCCCCTCTGGCCAGCATCGGTTTGAGCAGATTGGCCGCATCCATTGCGCCCTCCGCTCCTCCTGCGCCGACGATTGTATGAAGCTCATCGATAAACAATATGATTTGTCCCTGCGCCTCCTGGATCTCTTTGAGAACCGCCTTCAGCCTGTCCTCAAACTCCCCGCGATATTTGGTTCCGGCGATCAATCCCCCCAAATCAAGGGCGATCACCAGTTTATTTTTGAGGCTCTCCGGCACATCACCGCTGACCACACGCTGTGCCAGCCCCTCGACAATCGCGGTCTTGCCTACGCCAGGCTCGCCAATTAGCACAGGATTATTTTTGGTCCTGCGCGAAAGCACCTGAATTATGCGGCGAATCTCTTCGTCGCGTCCGATTACCGGGTCAAGGCTGCCTTTGCGAGCCTCCTCGGTCAGGTCACGGCCATATTTTTCCAGAGCCTGATATTTATCTTCCGGGTTCTGATCGGTGACCCTTTGCGTGCCGCGCACCTCGGCCATCGCCGCATAAATGTTATCCCTGCTCGCGCCGGCTTTCGCCAACACTTCAGCGGCCGCCCCGCCCTCGGATGCAATCCCTATAAGCAGATGTTCCGTGCTGAGATACTCATCCTTTAGCCGCTCGGCTTCCTGAGTTGCTGCCTCAAATACTCGACTCAGCCTTGGCCCGATATGAACTCCGGCAGCACCGGACACCTTGGGCATTTTATCGACCTCAGATTTAACCTGCTCAACCAGTACGGCAGGGCTGGCTCCCAACTTTTGCAGGATAGGGCCGACAACTCCGCCTTGCTGAGCTAGCAGCGCAAGCAGAAGGTGCTCCGGTTCGAGTTGCTGCTGGCGGCTTTCTTCGGATATGTGCTGCGCATCCTGAAGGGCGTCCTGCGCTTTGATCGTAAGTTTATCCATTCTCATCACACCACCTCATTAGGCTCGTGTCTACTTCGCCGCGTTATTAGTCTGCACCAAACGAAATGTTACCCATTTTCGGCGCAGATGCTACACTGATAATAGTCTAACACCTGAGTCTATCAATGTCAAGTGCCTTGCTGCACTATATAGTATGTTACCACGCGCTCTTTATAATTATGCACAAAAAAGGGCGTAACTCCGCAGTTGCGCCCTTGTCATCATTTTATTGGCGAGTGTCCTTATTTGTTTCTCGACGCGCTCTGCTGATCTGCCGCAACTTTTGCTCGAGCCACGTTGTCGTTCCACATCCCAATGAACTGCTTGAGAGTAGGCGCAACATAGATGGCGGTCTCATACTCCGATGCAGCGACCCCGTCAGTGGAGTCAAATACCCTGTTCCAGTCCGGCCAAATGCGGCTCAGAGTCTTGCGCCGCCTGTCCCAAATGCTGCCCTCAACGGGATAACCGTCGGCGTCCATATCCTCCGCCAGCGTCCTCCAATCGTCGATTTCCAGCGGCATTACGTCCAGATACATACGCTGAATGTTGCCAAAGTCAGTGGAAAACGGAACATCAAGCAGCTCGGTGTTCTGGAAGAAGTTGCGCTTGGAAGCGGTCAGAATACGAGGATGCATTGGCGCACGGCCATCTTTAGGGTTCTCCAGCAGCATCATAACGCGCTTGGTGCACAACGTGCCAGCACGGTCGATGGCGTCCTCTTCGATCTCTGCTTCGAACTCTATTCCATTTGCGCGAACAGCGGCAGCGAATTCCGGGCTTGTCAGCCTTTCATCGGTCAGCTTTTTCACGGTGGCGGGATCGATGTCGGATTTGACTCCACTTAGAACAGCCTTGACGCGGTAGTCGCGAATCGCGTCATTAAACCTACCGATCATACTCGTCACAACCGATCCGCCCTCGCCATCGTCGACTTTCTCGCCGGTCCTCTTTTCGTAGTCTCGAATGCCGTCCTCAGTAGCCGCCGATGCCGCATACATCTGAGGAACCTCATAGCTGAGCGTCACATTTGTAAACATTCGCTCCTTCACAGCATCCGGACAGGCTTCGGATTTGCCTGCGTTGAAGCTGCGGATCGTGTTGAGAGCGGCCTGGCCGGTGCAGGCTATTTTGAAGTGATTGTTCGATTTTCCAACGCGCGAAGCTGCCACTTTCGCATAGATTTCATCTGCGCCATCAAGCAAAATATCGTCGAATAGCTTTACCCGCTTGCACAGAATCTCATATATCTGCCCGCCTGCGCAGGTAAGTTTTTCCTCATCGTCGTGCCAGTCCGGTCGAAGCTGAAACGCAACGCGGCCGAGTCCTCTGAGCAAAAATACGGACCTCAGACCCAGCATCGCATCCACCACGACCCATTCGGTGAACTTAACCGCTCCCCAATCGTCATCTTCATTCGCCGCCACTTGCTGCGCAGCGATAATTTTGCGCACCTCATGCCACTTGTTGGGAAATTGCAAAATGAAATCGGAGGCGTCCTGACCCCATATATTTCCCTTGCCGGACATATCATCTTCTCCGAGCACTGCAATGGCAGGGTTCGTCGTCCCTCCCAGGCTGCCCATTCGACGACACCTGACGGCCTGCATGCCATAGTCGTTGAAGAACTGCGTTCTCGTTTTCCCTTGTTCTCTGGCGAAGTAAAGATCCGGGTAGTACATTCCCCTTTGATATAGCGCGCTGAAGCACGCCAGATAATTGCTCGGATTCGCGTATGGATCCAGGTCCTGTTCTGACTGATATTTTCGCGCCCATGCAGCGAAGAGATTGTCGCCTTTATTGGCGGCTGTGTCTTCGAGTTTTATTTGAGCCAACACCGCCTTCGATGCCTCAGTATCAATTTCGTCCCATTTCTGCACAAGCTCCACTGCGGTCCCCGTTATAACGCCGATCGTCTCTGAGGCAAAGACTGCTCGGCCATGCAATCGCTGTGAGCAAAGATTCTGATCCAACTCGACCGGGGATACCAAAGATTCGGCTATGCCGAGCATAAATGAGAATGCGCGCTGTCGCAATTCCGGCTCGAAAGACTCATAATTAGAATCCAGAGCTATCCCCACATCTGCAAAATCGATCGCGAAATCGTTTGGAGTGGTAAAAAAGAGCATTTTCTGTCGTGCAAGCTCAATATCCCAACCGGGCATCATTCCGGCGGTTCGCTTATCGTCATTCATAATGAGGCTCAGTATTGCTTGGGCGTTGGCAGACGGCATATTAATCTCCTGAGGAAAAAGTTTGCAAAGCGCCGAATATCCAAAAAGAACGAATTGCCCGCTGCTCTTCATCAGACTCGGCTCTGTGCATCTACACCGCATATTGTAGTGCTGTAGTATGGGGTCGTCAACCTGATGCGCAACCGCTTATGGCCGCAAAAATTATGCAGATTCCCGTTCATTGGATATGTCGTGCCAAAACTGAGCCTGTCTGCGGCACGATACGCTCATAATCCGTTGACTGAGAGTGTGCGAAGTGTTAGTATTATGCCTGTACAAACCACAATAAACAGGCCGACCGGCGTTTTGGTTTTCGGAGGAACAAGCTTGAGCAACTACCGCAGATCGATCGGATGCATCATCGCCCTGATATTTTTATTGATATCCATTGGAACGTCGGCTTATGCGGCCGCCTGGCCTGATATATCCCCAGTTGATGCAAAAAATATAATGCCGCTCTCCGAAGTAAAGCGCGGGATGCGCGGATATGGACTTACTGTCTTTCAGGGCGACAAAATCGAGCAGTTTGATGTGCTTGTTTTGGGCGTGCTGAAGAAGATGAACACCGGTCGAGACCTGATAATGGTAAGGGTGGGAGGCGGGCCGATTACCGCCCGCAACACCGGCATTCTCAGCGGTATGAGCGGAAGCCCAATCTATATCGCAGGCAAGCTTGTCGGCGCGATCAGCTATGGAGCTACCTTTTCCAGAGAGCCTGTAGGGATGGTCACGCCGATTGCAGATATGCTCGAAGCGTGGGACCCGAACCTGCCCAAACACGCATCGGGTTATTCCAGCGCACAATCGCTGCCGGAGCCGATCACAGTCGACGGCAAGACGGTAAATAAAGTAGAAATCGACCCGTTCGGAAGCCAACCCAAAGGAATCGATAACGGCACTATCTATATGCAGCCGCTGGGCACTCCTCTGATGGTCAGCGGTATGTCACAGCGCGGAATCGACAAATTGGCCGGTATTTTGAGGCCATACAACATTCGCCCTATGGCAGGTCCCGGCAGCGGCGCAGCTTCGGATATCGAAGTCAACTCCAATCTCAAGGCGGGATCGGCGATAGGGATGTCGATAGCTGCGGGAGATATCGATCTCACCGGCATCGGCACTGTAACATATAACCGCGACGGCAGGATACTGGCGTTTGGCCACCCAATGCTTGGAGTCGGAGCTATCGACGCGCCGATGACCACCGCCTATATTACCGATTTAATGTCGAGTTATTATTCATCGTTCAAAATGGGCTATGCCGTCGCTACTGTGGGACGCATTTTCCAGGACAGGCCGTGGTGCATTGCGGGAGCCATTGGCCCTAAGCCGAAGATGATCCCCGTGACCATCAGCGTAAACGACGAGTCATTCAAACGCGACCGCGTCTATCGAATCGGAGTCATAAATCATCCGATACTTGCCTCGCTTTTGGTTTCAATGGTTACGGAGGAGGCCATATACGAGATGCACTCCACGCCCGGAGACGCGACTGCGGAGGTCAGCTATGACGTGGTCGCCGATCAGGTCGGCAAAATATCTCGATCCAATGTGTTCTTCGATCCTGTCGCGGTAGATATGTCCGCTGCTTCAGATATATTGTCATTGCTGCGGATATTGAGCGTCAACAAATTCCACCCTCTGGATGTTCACTCCGTCAACGTCAAAGTGCGGATTATGAGCAAACGTAACACAGCAACAATAGACCGCATTTTCGTTAAGAAGAGCGAGTTTGAGCCGGGAGAAACGGTCGATGTGGGAGTAGTGCTGCGACCGTATAAATCCCAGCGCATCACCCGAACCTGTCAGGTCAAGATTCCTTTCACCGCTCCTGATGGAAAGATTATTCTTAATGTTCGAGGCGGCGCGACTCCAGCAGGGCTGTTGATGGCGTCCTCCGCGGCGTCAATGGGTCCCAATTCTTCAGATGACGACGACGATGTCCCGATACTGATGGCGTTGCCGGGCAGTTCCGGGATGGCAAATGCGGACGACGTTCATCAGCTTGTTGCCAGGTTCCTCGAACGGGAGAAAAATAACGATATTGTCGTGCAGTTGATGATGCGTGGAACGGCGATGAATATCGCAGGGGAGAAGCTCGACGGCCTGCCGAGCGCCATTGCCGATGTCATGAGGTCCTCTCGCAACTCCGGCCTTCGGATGGAGCGCGAAGAGGTCAAGGAAATCTATGCGGATGATTCGATCATCTCCGGAACCGCGCGATTGATGATAGATGTCAAAAAGAAGAGTTTCAAAGAAGGCAAACCCGCTCCCAAGCGTGATCTTCCCACTCTGAGCACGGTTTCCAGCTCTGGTTCTATGCCGTCGCCGGATAGTATCGACTCCCTGGATTTATCAGACCTATCAGATTATTTTGTATCTACTGCAACGGACGATTCGGCGGATGATGATGAGGACGATACCACATCTTCTGACGATGCCAAACCCGAAGAAGAGAAGCCGGTCGCTAAAAGCGAGGAATCCAAGGATTCTGCGGATAGTAAGGCCAGCGAAAAGAAAAGCCCTGCCGACAAACCTGCGCTCGACAAACCCACCTTGACCTCAAAATCAAACGTAAAAACGGTAGTGCGACAAATGCAGACCTGGACGCATAAGTCTCAGACCGATTTCGCCAACGGAATCTTTGCGGGAGTGTCGGCATCCAGTGAGAATAAATTGGAAATGGCTCCCAGGCTCAAGCGACTCGTCGAGACTCCTGACGAATTTGTGTGGTGCGTGGCAGCCACAAAGGGCGGGGTCTATGCGGGAACGGGTAACTCAGGCAAGATATACAAAGTGTCGGAGTCCGGCGAAAGCAATGTGTTTTTCGAGACCGGCGAGCTTGAAGTGCACTCCATCGTATGCGACTCAGCAGGCAATGTCTACGCAGGCACGTCTCCACGCGGCAAAGTATATAAAATAAGTCCGGACGGAACCGGGTCATTGTTCTTTGAGACTGCCGAAAAATATGTTCTAGCCCTTGCTTTGGACGATGACGGCAACCTCTATGCTGGAGTTGGGGATGCAGGAATAGTGTATAAAATCCTGCCGGGTGGCTTCGGAGCGCCGTTTGTCACCGTCAACGAGCAGCATATTCTCAGCCTGCATTGGGATAAAAAAGGCTCTCTATTGATCGGCACAGGCATAAATGGAGTAGTCTACCGGGCAACAAAATCCGGCAGTGTTCGACCGATTTTCGACGCTGAGGAGCCTTCGATTACCGCTGTGGTCGCCGATAACGAGGGCAATGTCTACGTCGGCACATCGCCAAAAGGAGTGATTTATAAGATCAATCCCGGCGGCAGATCCAAGCCCGTGTATTCAAAAGCAACCAGGGTTATGTCTATGGTTTGCGACTCCAAAAATAATATTTATGCCGTCTCAGACAACACCATTCTAAAGATCACTCCGGACGATGCCGTGGCCGGATTGGATTCCTCAAGCGACAAGGTGAGCTATCTCTCCATTGCATTAAATGAGGAGACCAACGACCTGTATGCAGGCACCGGCAACGTCGGCTCAGTTTACGCTGGCAAGCGCAATGATGCAAAAGGGACATACGAATCTCCGGTTCACGACGCAAAAATGATCTCGAAATGGGGCAGGATCAAATGGGTCGCAGATACTCCCGAAGGCTCTGCCGTTGAGCTTAGAATCCGCACCGGCAACGTGGATACTCCTGATTCGACCTGGACCGATTGGTCTGAGCCGTTTAAGGATTCAAACGGAGAGGCTATAAAGATCGCGCCGGGCAGATATATCCAATATCAGGTCAGTCTTTCGACCAGCAAGCCCGATGTATCCCCTAATGTGTCAGTCGTGTCTATCACATATCTCACTCCGAACCAGCCTCCCACGGTGAAGCTTACCGCGCCTGCCGGAGATGAAGTGTGGGCGGGCAATCAGACTATCAAGTGGTCAGGGGTCGATCCGGACAAGGACAAGCTCAGTTACGATATCTCATACTCAAACGATGCGGGGAAAACCTGGACGACGCTGGCTGGCGCGCTGGCTGACGACAAGGCAGAGACGAAGACGGCAGGCGAAATTGAGGCCAAAATCAAATCAGAGCTGGAGAAATCAAAGGACATTCCGGAGGATATGAAGAGCCAATTCATTATGGATCCCAAATCTGAATTGAAAATTACCTCCGATCCCTTAAGCAGACCTGCTGCCGTCTCTTCGACGAGCACGTCACATAGTTGGAACACATCCACCGTAAAAGACGGCACATACATCATTAAGATAGTTGCCTCCGATAAGATCAGCAATGCGGACGATCCTCTCACCGACACGTTCATATCCGACCCAATCATCGTTTGCAACAAGGCTCCAAAGATCAAGTTAACGCGAAAAAGTTTGACTGCCAAAGAGCAATCGCCTGTGACTGTCGCCGGCGTTGCAAGCAGCGAACTGGTGGCGATTGTAGGAGTGCAATACCGTGTTGACACAGGAGAGTGGTCGGCAGCATCACCGGGCAACGGCATGTTCGATGAACTGACCGAGGACTTCTCATTCACCATACCAAAGCTCATCAGGGGAAAACACTCAATCGAAGTGCAGGCCATTGATGCGGCGGGCAACGCAGCAACCGAAATTGTGAGCGTGGACGTCGGTTGATGCTGTGAAATCGGAATATTTGAAATATTCGCTTAAACAAATTGCTTCGGCGACTGATATGTGCGCGATTGTGCGATAAATAGCGTCGCGTGCTGACAGGGGGACATATAATGATTGATTCGCATATTCATCTGAGATGGCCGAACGATCTGGAGAATCTGGATATGCTGAGGCAGAGCATCGGCGCGCAGAACCTGGGCGTGGTCTCGGTCATCGGCAAGGGAGATATCAACGATAATCCGGCTCTGTACGCTGCCAAGGCCGCATATCCGGACGAATTATATATATTCCCGGCTTTGGATCACGCCGCGCATTTCTCCGGCGGCAAGCTTTCGACTCCGACTATGGCCCGGCAGATAGATGAAATGGTTGCCATTGGCGCGGACGGGCTTAAATTGATCGAATCCAAGCCGACTCATAGAAGACTGGTCGATATTCCTATAGACAGCGATCATTATGAGGAGATGTTTGCGAGGCTGGAGGAGATCGGCCTGCCGATTGTGTGGCACGTTGCCGACCCGGAGGAGTTCTGGTATCCGGAGTTGACCCCTTCGTGGGCGAGCGGAAGAGGGTGGGGCTACGACAGGACCTGGCCATCTAAAGAGAGCTTCTACGCCGAGGTGGATTCGGTTCTGCGCCGCCATCCCAAATTAAAAGTAATATTCGCGCATTTCTACTTCCTGTCGGCTGATTTGGCCAGTGCCGCGCAACTTCTGGATTCGTATGAAGGAGTCTGCCTGGATCTCGCTCCCGGAATTGAGATGTTCTACAATATGTCCAAAGACCCCGACGCGGCTCGCGATTTCTTCGTCAAATACTCCCATCGCATAGTGTTCGGCACGGATATCGAGGCCGGTTCATCTGAGCAGGAAGCCGTCATAAGGGCCGGAATCGTTACGAGGTGGCTTGAGACCGAAGATGAATACAGGGTGCCGGAGGATGCCGATTACACGCTTGGCCCGCCGGAAGACGGCATTATGCGCGGTATAAGATTGCCCAAAGATTCTTTAGCAAACATATACATAAATAACTTCGAACGCTTGGCCGGGCCGCAACCCAAACCCTTGAATGCAGAGCTTGCGCTGGAGCAGTCGCACAGGATACTCGAAGAAATTGAGGCTATAGAAGGGGACTCCGAAGCTGCTTCGGACTCCATCAAAAGACTCGAGGCCGTGGTGAAAAAATAGAACTTAGGCGCATCGGCGTTGTCGACGGAGTAAATAACAACAGAAGTTAGGCAAAATGCGCGCTGAGTAGTTGATATTTCTGCTGCTTGGGGTATATTGAGTGTAGCTGTCCGAGAACCGTTTTCGGAGGTGCGGGATATGGAGCGTAACTTCAGAGTTGGCCCGATGACCAAGCCCGGCGGAGGTCTCAAGGATAGACCTCTGTGTGAGATGTGCGGCAGGCCGGTGAAAATCTCCAGCGACGACTACGAGCGAGTGGAAATACTATGCGCTCATTGCGCAGCAGAAGAAAGAGTTGCGGAAATGCATGAAGATGAGCCTGCCTGATTAGCACAGGCCAATATATCTTGCTGCAGGCGCAGTTTGTCAGGCTCAGCTCCGTCTGGCAAGCATATATATCACGTGATGTTCGGTGTTGCGGATTCCACGTTCGTGCATCAGCTTTCGATGTATGTCCTTGATCAACTCAGCGTCTTTGGAAGCGTCGAAATCGGCAGCGATGGCGGATGTTTCCAGGAGTTTTGTAAAATCGTCGACATCAGGGCAGTAGCTGGCGCCAAAATACTCCGGCGTCATCAGGATTTCAAAGCTGCTGTTTTCAATTGCGTGTGAAATAGCCTTTATCGAACACTGAGGCGGCATCCATTCAGGCGTGCGGCGGAATATCTCCTGCGTTTCAATATAGTGAAGCCTGCTGGTTGTGATACCGACCACCAACCCGTCGGCTGCCAGCACGCGGTCAAGTTGTTCTATCACAGGCAACCCTGCGCACGAGCAGATCAGGTCGAAAGTGTCATCGACGTCCGATGCTGACTTCGCTTTAATCCAGGTCGATCCATCTGTTGTCTGGCAGTCGGTGTCTTCTGAGCAGCAGCCCACTTGCAATACTCGTCTGGCGGAGGAGGCATACTGATCCGCCAGGGACATAAACAACCATTCCGGGTTTTCCGTATCCCATTCGACCACGCATCCGGCACGCTTGCTTGCCCACCATTCGATTGTAGATTTCCATCGATCCGAACTCTGCATCTGTCGCTCCTGAAGCACGGGTGAGTATTATACCAGATTGATAACTTTGCCATCGCCATTTTTGTTGCACCTGGCAAGTGAGCTGTGGTATAATTCCTTTGGTCGGCGGGGCGTGGCTCAGCTTGGTAGAGCGCTCGGTTCGGGACTGAGAGGTCGGAGGTTCAAATCCTCTCGCCCCGACCACTTCAACTCACTCTTCGTGAGCGATAGTAGTGGCTGGTCTCTGTCCCAGCCACACAACCCAGTCATTTCGAACGTAGTGAGAAATCTGCTTTTTTCGATGTCCGAGGTCAGATGTCCGAGGTTCGAGCAGGTATCGCCACCCCATTCCCAACCTCTAACATCCAACTTCCAACCTCTAAGACGGAGATCGGACACTACAGGCAGAGGCGCTCATCATTCGTGATCCCCTTGACACCTTGTCGATGCGGCAAATCAACTGTAAAATAATGCCTGGCTGTCTGGCCTTTGGCGATAGTGAATAATTATGTGATGAGGAGGTCTGCGTGCCTGATAAACCCATGGCCGTTGTGGCGGTAGCGTTTGCGATTGGCATTGTGTTCGCAGATAACGTATCGCCGATATGGATTGGGTTGGCGCTGGTTTCAATTCTGGCCGTTGGTTATTTCGCGCTCCCGACGCGATTGCACACCACTCTGCCATTGATTCTACTGCTGACTGCGGGCGGCGCGTGCCGATATTGGAACGCCAATATCATCGCTGCCGACGACATCTCCCGATACGCTTCTAAGGTGCAGGAATTTGAGGGCCGGGTGGTCTCAGATGTGACCGGGATGCCGGGTTATGTGCGAATGATTCTCAAAGTCGATCGCGCAAAATATGATGAAAGATGGCGGCCTGTGAGTGGGCGGCTGATGCTGAATCTATATTCTCAGTCAGATGGTGAAATCCCACAGGTTGGCTATGGGGACCGCCTGAGGATAACAACACGACTTTACCTGCCTCCGGAACCCTCCAATCCGGGCACGTTTTCCTGGAAAAACTACCTGGCCAGGCAGGGCATTTACTCGTGTGCGTATGTATATGATCCCTCCCTTGTCAAAACGCTGCGCCGATGCGGATCAAAAAATATAATCGGAGCCGCGCTTGCCGCCAAACAATACCTTGTTCGCTCGATTAACCGGGTTCATCCTGCCAGGGAAGCATCTGTAATGGCGGGAGTCGTATTGGGCACATACGCATATCTGGACGACGACGTTCTATTGAACTTTCAGCGCTCCGGCACTCTGCACATAGTGGCAGCATCGGGTTACAATTGTTTCATTATCTTGTTGCTTGCGACCCCTGTTCTCAAGTTGTTCAGAATTGCCCCTACATGCCGCGGTCTGTGGATAATCGCCCTCATCGTGTTCTATGTGATGATGGTAGGGACCGTTCCATCAATGACGCGCGCTGCAATCATGTCGATATTGTTATTGCTGGCGGCTCCATTGGGCAGGGTGGCGGACTATCGAAACCTGTTCTTTGTCGCGGCATTTATCCTGATGTTATATAAGCCGTCGAATCTGTTTGATATCGGCTTTCAGCTTTCATTTTTAGCGGTGTGGGCGTTGATTTGGGCTGGTCCGATTCTGGAAAGTGTCTTACGTAAATCAAGCTCGGAGGCATCCGACGATAAGCCGCACCGCAACTCCGGCCTTCTATCAACCCTGTCTACGCTATTCACTTCCCGACTGCCTCGCGAATTGCTGTCTGTTACGATTGCGACCGTCGCCATCAGCCTTGTAACCGCGCCTGTTATCGCCTATTATTTCAACTACATATCACTGGTGTGTGTGCCTGCCAATTTGGCGGTGGTGTTTGCGGTGCCGGTGATATTTATCGACAGCCTGCTGTCGGCCTTGACTGCCCTCATCCCGCACGGAGCCGAGTTCGCAGGTGCGATCGGCACAATGGTTACTCGCGCTATGTTATGGTCAGTGTGCAATTTGGGCTCTATGAAATATGGAGCAGTATCGGTCCAATCTCCGGGAGTGTTGTGGATTGCAGGCTATTATATTATTCTCTATGCCGCAATGTCTTATGTGAGAATGCGATATGCTGCGCGATAGTCGAAATCGAATTATCGCTGTTGCCGCTGTGGTCGCCGTTGCGGTTTGGCTCAGCCTCGCGTTTTCAAGCCAACAACTGCTAGAGATTACATTTTTCGATGTCGGCGACGGGTTATGCGTGCTGATATATACTCCTTCGGGAAAAAGTATGGTAATGGACTGCGGCACACAGGGTAGGCGAGGCGATTTCAGCGTCGGCCAAAGGATTGTCGCGCCATACATACAGAGCCTTGGTCTCGACAGCATCGACGTAGCGGTATTATCCCACCCTCACGCCGACCACATGAACGGTTTTCCGGGATTGCTGAAATCAAAACCGGCCAGGTTGGTATTGGAATGCGGCGCGGATTATGCCAGCGCGGAGCATGAGGAATTTGTAAAAGCAGTAAAGGCATGTAAAGCAAAACGGCGAATAGTTAGACGCGGTCAGGTTCTGGATATGGGCGACGGGGTGCGCGCTGAGATACTAAACCCATCCCCGAAAATACGCTATTCCGACCTCAATGACAACTCAATCGTGATGCGCGTGGTATATAAGAAAGTTATGGTAATGCTCACGGCGGACGCCGGTGAGTTCGCCGAAAAAGATATGCTCGATTCCGGCGTAAATGTTAAAGCTCAAGTGCTGCAAGTTGGACACCACGGCTCTAAAACGGCGACAAGCCCGCGTTGGCTGGCCGAGGTAGAACCGTCAGTTGCCGTGATATCGTGCGCAAAAAACAGTCGTTACAAGTTCCCTGCAAAAAAGATAACCGAGCGATTGGACGCCTATAAGGTGCATACCTATGTGACGGGTCGGTGCGGAGCGGTCACAGTCAGCACCGATGGCAGCGGTTTCAAGGTGCGCACGCTCAGAAAACCCACATAATCATACTCAAATCCACTTCTAAGCCTGCGTTTTGCGCCTCGATTTACCCATAATAAACATGACAGCATTCAAGGAGCGTTTTCGTCTATGGAAATGATCGATCTCCAGTTGATCGCGCCTGCCGCCGACCAGCCGCGCAAAACCTTCGACCAGGGCACTTTGTTAGAATTGGCCATGTCAATTCGTGAACGAGGCGTCCTCGAACCCATAGTTGTCCGTCCGATAGCCGACGGCAGATATGAGATCGTCATGGGGGAGCGCCGGTGGAGAGCCTCGCAGATGGCGGGTCTGACACATATACCTGCCATCATACGCGAACTCAGCGACGAAGACGCCAGCACCGATGCTTTGCTCGAAAACTTCCAGCGCGAAGACCTTAATCCGGTGGAGAGAGCGCGCGCCATCAAAAAACTTTTGGAGTTTATGAGTTGGGAAAAGTGCCTCAAAACATTAGGGGTGGCGGATTCCACTATGCGGCGATATCTCGACCTGCTGGAGCTTCCGGAAGCCATCCTCAACGAAATACTGACCAAAGCCGGGGAAGGTGAAGGGGAGTTTCTTGAGGGACACGCCTATGCGCTGCGGCCAATAAATGACAACGCCAAGCTCCAAATTCGACTGGCAAAAAAAGTGCGGGCGGAAAAACTCTCGGTCGATGACCTCAAAAAAGTTATAGCTGCCATAGCTGAGGTCCCGTCAAAGACGGAAGCGTTCCTGCGGGTTCCTCTGCACGTCACAGAAGAGATTCTACGCAGCATAGGCCGGCAAAACAAGAAGAAAAAACCCTATCAGCCGAAAACCGCCGAACAACACCTCAAAGCAATGCAGAAGGCGAGCACATCGGTGTTGGACCTGCTTGACGAGCGCGTATCCGAATTTTTGACGATAGAGCAGACAAACCAGATGCTCAGCGCCACAGCGGACCTCGCAGAGCAAATCACTAAGTTCAACAAGGCAATGCGCGAATCGCTGCAACAAAACGACCGCACATTCCGCGAGATATACGTTCACTGCTCGCTGTGTGGCCGAATTGAACTGATAGGAAGCCTGCGATGCAGCGTTTGCTGGAGCGTATTGCGCAGATGTCTGGATTGCGCGAACTACGATCAATCCTATCAAAAATGCACAAAGTTGGGTTACGCGATATTTATGTCCGACGCGGACAGTCCCGACGAAAAATCGCACTCATTCAACTGCGAGCACTATTCCCCGCGCTTCGACGTGGAAGCAGCGGCCTAGCGTTCACGCACCAGCCCGCGTGCGCTAGAACTTGCCGCCAAATAGAGCGACGATCAGCAGTCCGTTAAGGATTAAAATGATCAATCCGGACACGATCATAAGCGCGTTTTCGACTTTTCCGTTCGCATATTTGCCCATTACCCGCTTGCTGCTGGTCAAAAGAAGCAGCGGCAGCATCGTCAGAGGCAGTTGGACGCTCAAACAAGCCTGGCTGACAATCAGCGCCTTGAAGGTGTCATTGATCAACAGGATCAGAGCACATGCTGGCAGCAGGGTTATTATGACTCCCAATCGGAACCAGTTATTCTCCGTGTTAGTAGGCTGACCGATGAATCCGGTGAATGCGATGCCGCCCGATAGAGCGGCAGTCACCGATGATGCAATGCCGGCAAGCAGCAACCCAAGCCCGAATATGAGGCTGGCCAGGTTTCCTACAAGTGGCCGCAATGTCTTTGACGCCTCCACAAGATCATCGATGTGGTAGCCGTTGCTATGAAATACTGCGGCAGAGACGATCACCATAGCGGCGTTGATCGCCAGACCTACCAGCATAGCAAGCAGAGTATCGACAAATTCAAAGCGCAAAAGTCGCTTGGTCTCAGCTTCTGATTTGCCCTGCCATTGCCGGTTCTGAATCACCTCGGAGTGAAGATACATATTATGCGGCATCACAACCGCTCCGAGCACCCCTACCGCAACCAGAATGCTGTTTGAATCCAGTTACGGAACCACCATGTGGTAGGCGGCGGCAGCCCAATCCGGCTTAACCAGATACAATTCGACCAGATAGCACACTCCCACCGCACTGACCAGCGCAACGATCACTTTTTCCAGGGTGGCATGACGACGAAACCAGATCGCCAGACCGGATATAACCGCAGATACGGCCATCCCCACAACGATTGGAACGCGGAACAGAATATATAGCCCGATGGCCGCGCCAAGTAGCTCGGCAAGCGCGGTAGCCGATATCGCAGCCATAGCGGTGATGCCGTAGATCGCCGACGGAACCCGCTTCACATTATCTCGTATAGATTCGGCCAGACATTTGCCTGTTACCACGCCGAGGTGAGCGGACATATGCTGCCATAAAATCAAAATCAGCGTGCCGAGTCCAACCACCCACAGCAAACGATAGCCATAGTAGCTTCCCGCAGCGACGTTGGTAGCCCAGTTACCGGGATCGATAAAACCGACTGTGACAAAAAATCCCGGCCCAAGATAACCCAGAATCTGTTTCAGAGACCGACTTTTGCTTCGGATGCGCTCGGTATGTCGATCGATCATAGATGGCAGAGTGATCTTCATAGTTCTACTATAATAACCCATACCGCACATTGGAATCCAGACCATCATCTGCGGATTCGAAATACGAAAATATCACCGCCGGCCAATCTCCGTCACACATCGATCATCGAGAGTGAACGATTGTGTCCCTTGACATACTCAAATACATGGAGCACAATGCAATATGATGGATATTGATGCAAACCTGGCAGGCATACCAGGTGTTTGATGTGATGGAGTGGGGTATATATAAGCCATAGTCTATGGGCTGAACGCTTTTGTCGGATAGGGCTTACAAAGGGGGCGAACTCTATGTCAGTCGTAGATTCCGCAATGACCCGGGAAGTACTCCGAGACATCTCAAAGCGTCCGCTGGACATCAGCAGACTAAATGTCCATGTGATGCGTGGGGTGGTGCATCTTACCGGTCGTGTCGATAAGGTGCGAGGGAATGCAGGTTTTCTGGATCTGCAAGAGGAAATGAACATAGTTGTCAGAATACTCAGGCAGAAGCCGGGAGTCCGCGACGTGTGCTGCGAAGTTGACTTCGCCGAACTTCCCGTGCCGGACAAGCTTACGAAAATCAGGAAAAGAAGGCGCTGGTATTAGGTTTGCACAAGGCCAGAGGCCAACCGGTGTTCTGCCGTTCGCATAGCGACCGGACAATTTAATTCGTGCGTCAGCCTCCCGGGAGCGATCTCAGGAGGCTTTTATTATCACAACACGCTTAGTATAAAAAAATGGCTTCGCAAGGTGTCTGCGAAGCCCGGAGAGAAGGAGGAAAAAGATGTTGCGTCTTGTGCCACTTATAATGTTCCACGGCAATTGCGCAGTATCACATCTTTTTTTGAAAAATAAATAGCCGGCAGGAAAAGATGATGCGGGCGCGGGCGAAGACACACGTTGCATTGCCGAACGGCGTAATAGATCGCAAATGATAAGTATCCTGCCCGTAGTGTCCGATCTCCGTCTCGGACAGCTAGTGTTCGTTGATAGATTATCTGGCTGGGACAGAGGCCAGCCTCTAATATCATTCACCAAGAGTGGGTTGTTGCCGAACGGCGGCTCTATTCGCCGAGAGTGGCGCGGAAGCTCTGGAACACTTCAGACCACACCATACCCTCCGGCAGCTTGCATTCGAGCATGATTCTGGCTTTGCATCCCAGCACCTTATATATATAAGCAAATGCCGGCCAGTCGATGTTTCCCAATCCCGGCAGCAGATGCTGATCTCCGGAGCCGTCATTATCGTGCAGGTGGGTAGTCACGGCAATCGGAAGCAGCGCGCTGGCAAACTCTGCAAAATGGCCGGAAAGGTTCGCATGGCCGCTGTCAAAGCAAACCGCCACAGATTCGCGATTGGCTCCATTAAGCAGACTCAGGATTTCTTCGGGCGTATGTCCGAGATATCCGGGCGGAAGGTTTTCCAGCGCGAGAATAATGCCGGATTCCGAGGCAATAGCTCCCATCTCCCTGAGCACTCCCCTGGCTCGTTCCATTTGACGCGCAGCATCGCCTTTGACTCGATCGCTCGCATGCACTATGACCTTATCCGCATCAATGACGCTGGCTAGTTCAATGGCGTCGATCAACGCGCTGACGCCGCGTTCGTGGATAGAATCATCGGGATCGGATATATCAAGGGCCGGGCCAAATGGCGCGTGAATGGAGTGTACGCGCACTCCCGACGACCCTATCACCTGCAGCAATTTTTGAAGTTCCGCTACATTGCGATAGTCGAATTCGTCAGGATTACCGATTCCGACTTCGATTGCAGTAACGCCCTGGTCAGCTAACCCAGGTACGGCTTCGATGAGTTTCTCAAGGTTTGGATACCAGGCAGGGCAGACAATCTCCAATTCCGACTCCAATCTATACAATAGAACAACACCTCTGCATTAGACTCAGGGGCTCAATGTTCCTCTATATATTTTTGTTGAGTCAGAATCAATCGAAGAGAAATTTCAAATCCACTCGACCAACCGTATCGCCTTCCCAGTCATTAATTGACCCTTTTTCGATGCCGGTCTTGCGCTGCAGCGAAAGGCTGATATGGTTGTCAGCTTTGAGTTTGGTGTCGTATTTCAAGCGGAAAATCGGCTTATTATCTGTGCTTTTGCCTTCGTCTATTGTGCACCAGCCATAATAAAACTCATAACTGGTAGCATCTTTCACCTGCCGGGAAATCCCCAGCCCGATGACATTCGCGTGCCTGAATGTGTCTGTATTGGTGGAAGTCGTGTAGTCAGCCGTTAGCTTCATCGCTTTGCTGATCGCATGATCGAGCTTTATTACAGTGCCCCCAACCGGTATCACAGCCCCGTTTTGTCCATCTTTGCCAAGGAATGAAGTGAACGTCACGGCAGTGCCACCGGAGAACTTATAGTCAAAGGAATAGTTCTGCTTGTTTGTTTGGACACCCTGCGGCGTGGTCAACGATTGTCGTTGGAGAGCCAGATGATAGGGCTTTTTTGGGTCCTTGTCCGAGACGTACTGGAATATGCGCGATGCGTAGTAGATGCCGTTTTTAGGATTGAGCTTGTCCGTGGTATCAAGCATCAATTGCCCGCCCAGTAGCCCGGCATTGAGCTTGAACGCATCATCACATACCGTCTGCTTGCCTCGAAGCGATGTATGGTTCATAGCCGATGCAA
Organism: Armatimonadota bacterium; assembly: GCA_012522575.1. Lineage (GTDB taxonomy): Bacteria > Armatimonadota > UBA5829 > UBA5829 > UBA5829 > DTKD01. Next base: position 42,943 of record JAAYKE010000078.1, read on the forward strand.
TGGTAACGTTGTCCAGCAGCAACAGCTTTTTGGCAAGCAGTCCGTTAAGGGAGAATGACGACGAGTTTTGATCGCCTTTGGGGCCGCCATCGCGATTAGCCATGCTATATGTCATCTTCAGGTCTTTGCGCGCCGTCCATTCGAAACCAAACATACTATTTGTCTCAGAATTGCCTGAATCTCTATCGGTAGCGGAATAGCCGCCAACCAAGGCAATATTGCGCATCGCGGCGGTCTTCAGGCCGATTGATTGGGTGTTGTCATACTTGCCCTCGCCGAAGTCCATATTCACAATGTCCGCCGTAAAGGAGGTTCTGGCTTTCTGATCAGACTCTATGTGGTTTTCGAACACCGTTGTCGTCTGCGGCGCATCCGAACCTTCCTGAGTCGTATGAACGTCATTGCGCCCTTTAATAGACAACCCGCCCAGCATATTCAGCTTATGATCATACTTTATCTCCTGATGAGAATAGCTGGCGATATTGCCTGTCTCGGCTATATATGTATAGTCGTCGGTCAGCAGGTTAATCTTTGGGCCGCGGTTAGGGGCATAGGCGATTTTATGTCTGTTCTGATCCCTGGCCTGTCCTGCGGTGAGATTAGTCGAATCATATATATACGAATCAAGACTCAGGCTCTTTGTCGCCTTGAACTTAACGGTGTAGTCCGCGCGCCTGAAGCCCCTGTCCAGCATCAGCTTTTCTCTTTCCGGGTTAGACAGATCCATTATTCTGCTGAATCCCTCGTCAATATCCTGGAAATTAGCAACCACATTGAGTCTGGAGTTTTTCAGCGTAAACTTTTCTTTGTGGAATCCTGCGCCAGCGTTGTCCACAACGTTAGCGGTATCAAGGGTCAGATCGGATTTCCAGATCTTGAGATTGCCGCCCATTTCCGTTCGAGTCATGCCGCGCTCATTGCCGAAATGCGTCTTTTCGATCGGCTGCAACGCTGCAAGCTTATCGAATTCGGAATCTATATTCTGAGTGCCCCAGTAAGCGGAGAAGTTGCCCGTTTTCATGCCCAGCGACCGTCTAGTTATCCCGCCGGCTTGCGACTCGATATTAGACATAGACATCCATGTGTCCAGTCGAGAGCCATCGAACTGCACCAGATATGTCGACCGATCCAGCCCCTTCTCATTGGCGATTTGCGCTTTGTCCTCGGCTGTTACCTGTCCTGCGGTCGGATCAAATTGCCGACGAGCCATCAGCGCCATACGAGACCGTTCCTCATCACTCAGCGCGCTCAGCCTGCCAAAGTCAGCGTCGCTTGTTCGCACATCGGCTACTATCTTAACGCCGCCCATCTGAATATCCGCCTGGCGATAGCTGAGGTCTGCACCTCCGTCACTGAGGTCAGTGAAATTAATACCGCTCCAAATCGGCTTTTTATCCGCGCTTACGGCAGTTTTGAACTGCATGCTGAAGCTCTGCCTGCTCATTCCCTGCTCGGCAGCCATCTGTGCGCGGTCGGCTTCCCTGATTTCCTTGAAATGGGCAAATTGCTTGCCGACATCGCGAGCGCTGTAGTTAAATGCGAAGGAGTCTGTCTTATAGCCAACGTTGCGGGACAATATCTCGTCGTCCTTGTCGCCGATTCGGTTGACTGCGAAATTAAGCCCCTGGCCTTCACCTGCCACGCTCATCCGGCGAATGCCCTTTTCTTTTTCGAGTTGGCTGAGTATTTCGTTTGAAGCAACCTTGGAATCCTTCAGCGAGGAAAACCCTACGAAGTCCTGCCCGACGTCCTGATAGCCCAGTTTCAGCCTGAACTTGCCGGCTTGCAGGTCAGCATCCTGAACGATCAAATGATCCCTTTTCAGCTTCTTGTCAGATGCTTTGGCGGGTGCGCCCAGAGCATTGAGGGTGATTCTATTGCTTGCCTGAGGGGAGGTCACATAGAACATACCCTTGAGGCTGGATGCGCCCGATGCGCCGAACTGGCTGGTGTTGCTCAATCCGTATGTCAACACGTCCTGGCCGTTCAGCCCCGGCGTCGACTCGGCGGTTCGCAGCGAATAAAGCATGTTTGTCTGCAGCCCGGTTCCGAATCTCATAGACACCAGAGACGGAGCCGCAGCGTTGCGCTCAGATCCGGCAGCGGTGGAATAGCGATAGTCCACCTGCACAGTGTTCATTGTCGATACCGGCTCGGTGAAGAAGAGCGATCCCGACGAATAATCGATAGTATAATCTCTGTTCCGTGAAGCGTGTTTGGCTCCGATAGACACCCATTCGCTGCCTGGGACCACGTTGCCGTGTCCGAGCATATACCCGGCGCGAGTCCCGTTGCCCGGCAGCAATTCGCTGGTCATTGCGCTGGCATTGCTGGATTCCGATTGCGATTTTTGCACAGCAGAGCTATCAACAAGCGCAGTCGCCACCTGGGCGGATGCACTAATTGCAAATGCAAAAACCAATATTAGAACTATGAGAGCTGTTTTCCTCATATCATTCCAACAAATCAGAATCGGGCGTTAATCACGCTCACTCCATTATGAACGCTGCCCTTGCGATGCATAGCCGCTTCATTCTTCATCTCTTCCATCCACTGCTCTGCATTATCGTTCGACACAGCCGGCGACGAGGCTATCCTTGCAGGCTCAGTGTTCAATTGTTCAATGGTCGTATCAACTGCCTCCGTAGCTGGTTGCGCAATCGTGATCATATCCACCGTCCGCGCAGAAGTGGTATTATCAATCGCGTCAATCACAATCGAATCTTCCATTCCTAGGTCAGCTGTATCAGTATATATATCCGATTCTCTGGTCGATTTAATCTTTGGCTGTATGCCTGTTTCAGGCACGAGGGCTACCGAGACAGCGCGCTTGGAAGTTTTGTTAGTCACGATGCGCGATGTTCGGTTTGCAGGAGATGTTTTGACTGCATCATCTGCAACCGGCTCTGCAGCCATCGTCTCGACCTCGGCTTGTGTTGCAACGGCAGGGGAAGCCGCGGGAGTTGCGGCCTTAGTTGCAGTTGTGATCTCGTTGACGGGTTCGCCAACTCGACCAAACATTACGAATAATACAATCGCAACCGCTGCACAGGCTGCGCCGCCGGCCAACAGAAAAGATCGAACAGGCGCAATGCGCTCAAGGATTGAAGTGCGGAGGTTAAATACAGGCTTGTGCGTAGTGGCGGCGGCAATGCGGGTTCTCAACTCCGACGGCGGATCGACGGCTTCGATTTCATTTGTTGCGGTGATGAGCATTTTGAGAACCGCCAATTCCTGCCGGCACTGGCTGCATTCGTCAAGGTGCTTCTCTACCTCGTCAGAATCGTTTTTCGGCAGTTCCCCATCAATATATGCGCTAACAATATCTAATACTCTGCTGCAGTCCGCCATAACTTTGCCTCCATCGCCTCCGTGGTCGCGCTTTGAACCGCGCCCCATATTTGTTCGACACGCAGGAAAGGCAAAAGTAACAACTATTTCAGAAAAACTTTTTCCGATGTCCGAGGTTCGAGCCGGTATCGCCACCCAATTCCCAACCTCTAACCTCTAAACCGTGGCTGGTCTCGGTCCCAGCCAGATAATCTATCAACACACAACTGCTGTCCGAGACGGAGATCGGACACTACGGGCAGGAGCATCATTTGTGAGCTGTTACCTCACTCCGAAGATTTATCTGAGCGGGACATTTTTTCGCGAAGATCGGGCGCGCTGCATTCCGTCGAATGAGATGACGCCGCGCCACACGCGCCGGCGTACGGACAACTCGAGCAGCCCTTATTTGTCGGCCTCAATCGCTTGACAAGGAAAACCACCGCGACCACCACCAGCACGCCGACTATGATTGATTGTATTAGTGTACTCATATCATTCCTATTAATAACCCAAGGCGATAGACAATAAAACCTACCAGATAGGCCAGTCCGATCGAATATCCAACGGAAAACATCGTCCATTTCCAGGAGTTCGTCTCACGTTTGATCGCTGCAACCGTGGCAATGCAGGGCACATAGATCAGGCTCACTACCATAAACGTATACGCAGTCAGCGAGGTGAACGACTCCGACAGAGCAGTATTCAAATCGCCGGACGGATGGCTGCCTCCATAGAGCACTCCCAGCGTGCTGACTACGATTTCTTTGGCTCCTATGCCAAAAAGCAGGGCTACGGCAGCACGCCAGTCCAGCCCCAGCGGCTTCACTACCGGCTCGATCGCCCGTCCAAGATAACCGACCAAACTTTCTGAACTGGAGAACTCAACTCCCCACGGCAATGATCCCAAAGCCCAGATCACAATAGACGCCGCAAGTATTACCGTTCCGGCCTTGCTTAAAAACAGCCAGGTTCGTTCCCATACGTGATGCAAAGTGCCCTTCAGCGTAGGCATTCGATAGGGCGGCAGTTCCATAACAAAGGGCGATGCGGCCTTTGGGAACAGCACCTTTCTGAACAGCTTGCCGGACAATACCGCCAGCAGCACGCCCAGAACGTAGATCGAAAAAATCACCATAGCTCCGTGAGCAGAAAAGAATATCCCCGTAAACAGAATATAAATCGGCAGTCGAGCGGCGCAGCTCATCAGCGGGTTGATAAGTATGGTCAGCAGTCGATCCTCGCGTGTTTCCAGGGTTCGCGTTGCCATAACCGCGGGCACGTTGCAGCCAAATCCCATCAACATAGGTATGAATGACTTGCCGTGAAGGCCGATAACGTGCATCGATCGATCCATCAAAAATGCTGCGCGCGCCATATACCCGGAATCTTCCAGAAACGAAATAATCAAAAATATGATCGCTATATTAGGGACAAATACCACAACGCCCCCAACTCCGGCTATGACCCCGTCTATGATCAACGAAGACAAAGGGCCGGCGGGCAGCAAAGCCTCCAACCACGCGCCGAAAGCCGATATGCCGATCTCAATCCACTCGGTAAAAACGCCTCCGACATCGAATGTCAGCTTGAATGTCAGCCACATCAGCCCCAAAAATATCGGGATTCCCAGCCACCTGTGCAGCAGCACATCATCTATGCGATCGGAGGTAGCGATCCTATCCACCGAAGGCGTCCTGGTGACCACCTCCCGTAATAACCCTCCGATAAACCCATATCGACCGTCGGCTATGACCGTTTCCGGGTCATCTCCAAAGCCTTCGGCCAAATGCCTCTTGGTCTCATCGACTTTGTTGAGGGTGTCCTGCGGGTCGGTCGAGCATTCCGCCAGCTTCTGACGAGCGACAGAGTCACCTTCCAGGGTCTTTATCACAAGCCATCGAGCGGGCATTGATCCCGCGCATCGCCCCTCATCGTTGACGATGATGGGCAGCTCATCGAGCAGTTTGGAAACCTCTATTTCCACCTCGGGATTATGTCGCGTGCTTCGCGGCGCTTCGTAACCCGTTTCCGCCAGTTTAAGGACAGTATCGAGAATCTCCCTCATTCCCTCGCCTTTGGCGGCCACCGTCGGCACAATTTCAACCCCCATCAACCCTGCCAGCTTGTCAAGGTCAAGCCTTTGGCCCATGCCCTCGGCGACATCGATCATGTTCAATGCGACGACTACCGGCAGCCCCAGTTCCAGAAGTTGAGTGGTAAGGTAGAGGTTACGTTCCAGGTTGCTGGCATCCACGATATTTACGATGACATCGATAGGCTCATTGAGCAGAAAATCTCGCGCTATTATTTCTTCCTGCGAATAAGCCGACAGGCTGTAGATGCCGGGCAGGTCGATAACCCGGAACTCATGCCCGTCCCTTCGAAGAGTGCCTTCCTTATGTTCTACGGTCACGCCCGGCCAGTTGCCTACGTGCTGGTGGGAGCCGGTGAGTTCGTTGAATACGGTGGTTTTCCCGGAGTTGGGATTTCCTGCAAGTGCAATAACGATATTGGTCTTAGAGCTATTCTTCATTTATGATATTCCATTGTGCCGGCGGTTGGGTCCAAGCCGGGTCAGTCGTTTATTACTTCTACCTCGACGTGTTCTGCCTCGCTTCTTCTCAGGGACAGATTATATCCCCTGATCTTAATCTCTATCGGGTCACCGAACGGAGCGGTGCGCAATACCTCGAAGTGTGTGTCTGAGGTCATCCCCATTTCCACCAGCCGTTTTCGTATAGGCTTGCGGCCGGAGACAAATGCTATGCGCCCTTTCATTCCGGGACAAAGCTCACTGAGCCGGGTGGATTTGATAGTAGCCGGCAAATAGCACACATCCGCTGACATATCCCCGTCAGGGTCGGAGCCATCCTTGAGAAAGCTCTGAAAGTCGCTCAGGCGAAATGCCTTATCATCCCCATGCGCGCCGATAAAGTCCACAAGTTTAAGCAGCCTGTCGAGGGTTTCAGGACTGATCGCGTGTTCAAGCCCGCACGCTTCCTGTTCTACGTCCTCTTCAGGCAAGCCCAGCACGCTCGTCAAAAACTCCCTGACAGCGGTGTGCCTGTGAGCAATGCCTCGAGCATGATCAAGTCCGGCCTGCGTCAACTCGACGCTTTCATAAGGCTGATATATCACCAGACCTTTATCCGCAAGGGCTTTCAAAGCACCTGTCACGGACGGCATCCGAACGTTCATCTCACGAGATATATCCTTGACACGGGCTACCTGATTGCGGACCTTGATGTTGTATATCGCCTCAAGGTAGTCCTCCATAGAATGGGAGAGGTTCATATCTTGCCGGTTAAAAGGGCGGCCTCTTTGCATAATATCGCCTTCTTAAGTTAGTCTAGCCTAACTATAACGCTGCCTGCTGCTTTTGTCAACCCCGGCGTTATACTTATTTTTTAACGCCTGCCAGCCATCAAAAAGTCAACTGAGATACTGTCAGATACCCGCTTTTTGAGGCGCGCAGGAATATCGGGCAGGCCGTCGAACAATTTAGCAGGCAACTAAACGGGAGGGGATTTGCTTTGGACACCATCGCTGTCAGAACGTCTCAAAGAAGTCAGTTTATCGAGATCACCCGACAGGTGCAGGATAGCATCTCAAAATCCGGCATAAAAGACGGCCTCGTATGCGTATTCGCTCCGCACACCACAGCCGGGATAACCATAAACGAAAACGCCGATCCGGATGTAGCAAGCGATATGATCGATATTCTCACGCAAGTCGTGCCGGAGCGCGCAGGCTACCGTCATCGAGAAGGCAACTCAGACGGCCACGCCAAATCCAGCCTCATATCCCCGTCCATTACCGTCATTGTAGAGAACGGCCGCCTGTGCCTTGGCACGTGGCAGGGTATTTATTTTGCCGAATTCGACGGCCCCAGGCAGCGTCAGTGCTGGATAAAGATAATCGCCTCAGAACCCTGATATACCAAACGATATATCATCTCAAACTAGTTTGGTATTCTATCGCGCACTTTCTTCCAGTCCGGCTTTTCCAAAAAGCTGCCGGGCACATCGGCTTCCATTCCTTTGAACATATCAAACGGAACCGTAAATGAAAGCACATTTTGGTCCACCATCGGACGCGCGCTGATATCGGTTATGCCGACCACGGCTCTCGGTTTTTCCTCTTTGCTTTGAGCATAAGGAATCAGGCACACGGTGTGGCATCCTGCGCCAAACGGAATTATCACATTGTCGCTGCCCGGCCTTCCATAGTTTGCCAGCGCCACCAGCGCCGAAAGCTGGTCAGGCTCGCAGAAAAACACAACCATAGCCGGGGTTTCGACCTCGACATCAACATCATCAATTGGCTTCACCACGACATATTTGGTGGGAATGCAAGCCAGCGGCAACTGGTCGGCAAATTCGCGAGCCAGCTCCGGAGTCTTTATATATGCCTCCCCTTCGGGATATCCTTCACCCCGGCCATGAGAAAGAAAATATTCTATCCCACCCGGCACGTGGTCATAACTATCGGTAAACCCAAGGCCGACTCTGGCTCCCGGGCAGCCGCATGTATCCTTGCTAAAGACAGCAACCTTGCCCAAAGATGCCGCGGTGAACAGTGATATCACGCAATTTCTGTCCCCTTTGGCAAATTCGATCGCCTGTTCAGGCTTCTCATCAGCAAATATCAAAGCCACCGGTCGATACCGCAGCTTTAGCTCCTGTGCAATTCGGCTATCCATAGTAATGCCTCCTGGTATAATATATGGTAGATTATACACCGAGTTATCGATCAGCTATGCACGGTTGTATGAGTAATCACACGACTTTGCAAGGAAATTGCGTGTGCGGCGTAGAATAACAACTGATAGATGCAGTCGATTTGCTTGTGCGGTAAAGATAACCTGAACGCAGATGGGAACCTGCGGATGCTTGCCTCGTCTATATATTAGTGGAAATTGATCAGGCGAGAGGATGCCAATTGCGCTTAACTGTTGAGTATAAACTGGTCGCGGCCTTGTCTGTCGTCGCCCTTATCCTAGGGTTGGCGACGCCTTGTCACGTCCGGGCAGCGACAGGAACCGAACTGGGAGCGGTTGACTCCATCGGAGGGGTCACCGATGTCATCGTTGGCCGCAACATGCGCGGGCCATATTCTCTGTCCTGGACGAACTTCAGCGCAGATGATATTTCGGTTGTTATAAATGGAAGATCGTTGAAGAAGGGATCAGACTACAATATCGATGTCGCGAAGGGTCTGGTTTCTTTCAATTCAGTTCTGGTAAATGACGCGATCGTTCGGGTATCGTATAGAACCGTGCCCGGAAAATCGCAGCGGGCCTCCAGCGGTGGGAGTATTCCCGTAACCCTCAGCCTGCACAACAGCTCCGCAGGCAATCTGAAAATGATGGGCTTGTATGCCCAGAGCGATCCCAAAAACCCGACTGCGGGCAAATCCGTAATCGGACTTGGCGGAGACAGAGCGTGGAGATCGGGCAAAATAGACTCCATGTTTCTTATCAGCCAGGACGAAGCGAGCAAGGATACTGCCAGTATGTGGGAGAGGGCTGCGATGAAATTCGGAGGGGATACAAGTATAGGTAAGTTAAAGTTAACCGGCTCATACTTGCACTCCGGCCAATCGTTTAGCGGCGGAAAAGAATACGGCACCGATGTCGGCAAAGACCAAATGAGTTTTGCCGCATCGTTCGCTGCCGCCAAAAATTTGCAGACAAGCGCTTCGTTTAGGTCCTCGGAGGATACCGTCGGGGAGAAAAAGGGAGTCCGCACGGTGGTAAACGAACAAAACGTAGTTTACACCCCCGGCAAATCTACAAAGGTCTCACTTATGCGTTCCGATACTGAGTTGACCTCAAAGGATGGCGCGAAGGACAACATACAAACCAGCGGATTGCAACTGACCAGCAATGCGTTCAAACGCACCACGCTGCGCACTTCGCTGACACAAAAAGACTCAGACTCTGCCGGAGCCGAGCGCGGGTTTTCGACGGGGATGACCGCGAAACCCAGCGACCGGATCGACTTCGACATAGATTATGCTACCCTGGAAAACAAAACTGTCGGACACCAGACCAGCACGGCTATTAAAGTTGCCGCAAAGCCAAACAAACAATTGGCGGTTCAAGCCGGCTATTCGGGTCAGGATTCCACCGTAAAGGGGGACCTTACTAAAACCAACATAGCTATTCAAGCTACCCCCCGCGCTAATCTGCAAATAAAGGGGACGATGACCGACACGACCGAAAACGAAAACCAGCAATACACCAGGGATATCAGCCTGACCAGCACACCGTTGCAATATGCCAGCTTGACTGCGATGTATTCGCAAAAAGGAGTCAATGATCTCGACGATGTAATAAAGGGAGCGGAGTTGAAATTGACGCCATCCAAGCGCACCAATTTGATGGCTGGCTACAAATATACAGAGACGGGTCCCAGCGTGCTCACGGTGCAGGACTTCGGTGCGGACACCAAACCGTGGGACTTTTTACATTTCGCAGGCAACTATAGACGACGCGACCTGCGATCGAGCAGCATCGCCGACTCAAGCTATCTGTCGCTGGAATTGAGTCCTTCAAAACTATTCGCCCTGACAGGCAGCTATCAATCAAACCCGGAGGATAAAAAAGGCAATATACAGTACTTCAATAGCGCTTCTCTCGGGTTCAAGACGAGCATCGGCTCTGTAGGGCTGGAGACGGCGTTTGCCCAAAAAGATCAGTATGCCATAGACACATTTACCGATGAGCGCAGCCTGGGAATTGCCATGCCGATGTTTGGCCGCGGCAAGCTTACGACCGGCTGCAAGCTGAGCAGGACAATGGGAGTGGCGTCTCTGGAAAGCAGAAGATATCAACTCGGATACAGTCATTCCATAGGGTCGGATTTCAGCCTGGCGCTAAACAACTACTATACGCAGTATCTGCAAAACAAGATGCATCAGCCGGAGAGAAACGAAATATCCACCGAGCTGAGCCTTGGAGCCAGGTTCTAAAGTACAATCAAGCTACGGCTCTCATAACAGGAGGTTACATATATGTCGCAGACTGAAGTACAGCCAATCCAGGGCGCGTGTCAACATATGCGCGGTCGCTATAAACTCCAGCCTTCACGCAAGTCGCCGTTCCCTGAAAAGAGATTTATTCGATATGAGTGCGAACGGGGACATGAGATCGCCGAGCAAAGCGAAGAAGACATGGAGAAATGCTTCAACCAGCAGACCGGCTGCTGGAAAGAAGAGTGAGCGGCAGATAATCTAAATAGAACAGACCCCGCCGAGGCAGGGTCTGTTCGGTAGTTCTAGCGCTTGCGTATGTCGACTACCTTGTGGGAGTGGGGATTATCGAATCGGGCATCGGGCTATCGCGCCTTTGCTCCACATTTTGCGCAGCAAGCTCACCGACTATCACAGTGTTGGCTACCTCGGTATCCGACCATATAGTCGCGCTGCCGCCTATCACACTCCGAGCTATGCTTGCGCCATCCTGAATACGCGCATTTGCTCCTATTATCGTATTTCCGCCAATCACTACATCGCGCCCTATGGACGCGCCGCTGCCGATAAAGACCGGCGCAGCAAGCTGTGCGCTTGGATGCACATCGACACCGTCGCCGACCCAGATACCTTCTCCGGCATATACGGCGGGCAGATCAATTTGGAGCTTGCCCTGCAGCGCATCAAAGTGGGCGTTGCGATATTGCAGGGCATCTCCCAAATCGCACCAGTATCCCGGAAGATGGCAGGCCGATATGGGATCGCCGTTTCTCAGCAGCAAAGGGAAAGTGTCTCGGGCGAAATCCTGGCTCACAAAGGGTGCGATGCTGCTGATAACTTCCGGTTGCAAAATATAAATACCGGCGCTTACTGTGTCGGAAAATATCTCCGTTGACCGTGGCTTCTCGACGAACCTGGTAATTCGATTTTCCTGATCATAACTTACCGTTCCAAAACGAGTGGGATCATCGGCAGTGTGAACTAGCACCGTTGCCAGCGATCCGGATGATTCGTGCGCCCGGATCGCAGCGGAGATATCCAGATCGGTAACGATGTCGGACGATATAACCAGGAAGCTGTCCGATATCATCGATCCGAGTCGCCGTACCGCGCCGGCCGTTCCGGCGGGTTCGTTTTCGATGGAATAACGTATATTCACATTCAGATGTGAGCCTGTTCCGAAGTGACGCGCTATATCCCGCGATTGAGGGGAGGTGGCGATGATGAGATCCCTGATCTCGTGTCGTGCCAGCAACCGTATGATGTGTTCTATCACCGGTCGGTCGAAGAAGGGCAATAGAGGCTTGGGCGCGCAGGGAGTCCACGGATGAAGCTGAGCCGAGGTCCCGCCGGCTAATATCACTGCTTGCATATACCAATGCCTCCTTTCGGTCTGTTAGAGATTATCGGGTTTATACCAGGTAAAACTATAGGGTGTACCTAAGTATGCATTGGCGACAACTAATTGAGGTTGCCGGGTTGTCTGCGCAGTTGTCTTGCGTCTGGAAATACTGAGAGCAGGAAGGAACCTGGGATGAATAATTTGCGACGATATATCGGCCCGATAATATTGGCCGTCATTGCCTTGTTGACAATTTTTGGCGGAGCTTTGGTCACGTTTTACACGGATTATCTGTGGTTTAAGGACCTTGGCTATCAGAAGGTGTTTACAACCAGGCTGCTGACTCAGATCAAGATCGGCGTTTTGTTCGGCCTGATGTTTTTTGCCATAATATACGGCAACCTCTGGTATGCGCGCCGAATAGCTCCTCCGTCTCCCACAATGGGAATCGAGCAGCAACTGCTAGAGAGACTGGGCAGGCTTGCGCGCAGAGGATTGGGGTTGCTGCTGTTCGCGGGAAGCGTGGTCGTATCGGTGATGGTAGGTCTGGAGGCGGCCACTCACTGGCGGCAGTGGCTGATGTGCTTCCATTCCACTCCATTTGCCAGCGCGGACCCGGTCTTTGGCAAGGATATCGGCTTCTTTGTTTTTCAGTTGCCGTTTCTCACCTATTTATATTACTGGCTGTTTTTTGCTCTGGCGGCGTCTACTATCGCCTCAATCGGTCTGCATTATGCTGATGAGGCCATAGAAATGTTCGGCAATAATTTGCAGTTTGCACCTAAGGTCAAGGCGCATATCTGCACGCTTGTTGCCGCTATGTTCTTCCTGAAGGCGTGGGGATACAGGCTTGCGATGTATAATTTGCTGTTCTCCAAGGGCAGCCTTTTTGACGGAGCCGGCCATACGGAAATTAAGGCAACCCTGCCCGCGCTTTGGATATTGCTGATAGCGGCTCTGATTGGCGGATTGCTGGTATTGGCTAATATCCGGCGCAGAGGCATAGGATATTCGGTCGGAGCCTTTGCGAGTTTGATCGGGTTGTCCATAGTTGTCGGCAGCGCTTATCCCGCGTTTGTGCAACGCTACAGCGTGCAGCCTAACGAGTTGGAATACCAGTCGAAGTATATATCACGCGCGGTGAAGGCCACGCAAACGGCCTATGGTCTGACACAAGTCTCCACGCAGGCATTTGCCGCCGAAAACGATCTCACCGCACAGCAGATCCACGAAAACCGGGCCACCGTTGAAAATATCCGGCTGTGGGGAAAGAAGCCGCTTCAGGATCAGAACAATCAACTCCAGACTGTGCAGCAATACTACCATTTCGAGGATATCGACGTAGATCGATATTGGCTGGCCGATAAGAATACTGGAGAAAAGCGATACAGGCAGGTTTGGCTGGGCGCAAGGGAAATGTCACAGGCGCAATTGCCCGATACCGCCAAAACCTGGATCAACCAGCACCTGAAATATACCCACGGATACGCCTATTGTATGAGTCCGGTCAACGAAATCAGCGAAGAAGGCAAACCGCTGTTTTTTGTAAAGGATATGCCGCCACGCGCTACTGTGGATATGCCGATTGAGCGGATGGGCGTGTATTTCGGGGAGCTTACTCATGAATATGTGATCGTAAAAACCAGCGCCGAAGAATATGATTATCCCAGCGGCAGCGGCACGGTTCCCACCAAATACGAGGCTGACGCGGGCATCAGGGTAGGGGATTTTTGGAGAAAGTTTCTATTCTCGCTCAGATTCCAGGATATTAACCTTTTGCTCAACGAGAATATCCGGCCTGAGAGCAGGCTGCTGTTTAGAAGAGAGATCGACGACCGCATATCAACGCTGCTGCCATTCATCGAATTCGACCAGGACCCATATCTGGTTACTGCGGATGGCGGGCTGTATTGGATGCGCGACGGATACACTATCAGCGATTCCTATCCCTATGCAAAATACTTTGGAATGCAGGGGACTCCGTTTAACTACATTCGCAACTCGGTCAAAGTCGTAGTAGATGCATACACCGGAAAAGTGGACGCCTATATAATAGAAGATCCGCTGCCCGATCCTCTGATACGCACATACGATAAGATATTTCCCGGCATATTCAAACCCATCGACCAGATGCCCGATGAATTGCGCGAACATATACGGTATCCCGAGGACCTTTTCCGCATTCAAACTGCGGTTTACACTCGCTACCACTACAGCGCAGACCGGCCGCAGGATTTTTATGGCAACAGTGACCTTTGGGAGATTCCAAAAACCGCGAGCCTTGCCGGACTCTCCAGCGAGCCGACCTATATGGAGCCTTACTATGTAATAATGAAGCTGCCGAACGGCTCCTCTGAGGAGTTTATCCTTATGACTCCGTATGTCCACTCCGGCGCGCGAAAAAATATGGTGGCCTGGATGTGCGCCAAATGCGATCAACCGAACTACGGCCAACTCGTGTTATATCAACTTCCGACCAAAAACGTGAACGGCCCGCAGCAGGTGGGCACATTTGCCAGTCAGGACCCGACGATTTCATCTCAGTTGACTCTGTGGAACAAAGAAGGATCGTCGGCAGACACCGGGGATATGCTGATCATCCCTGTCGAGTCGACATTCCTTTATGTCGTGCCCGTGTATCTCAGCTCCACTACATCAGGCACGCAGATACCGGAGATCAAGCGGGTAGTGGTGGCATTGGGAGACCGCGTGGCGATGATGCCGACGCTCAATGATTCGCTGTCAACCCTTGTTGGGCAGACTATTTCTGTGCCCACTCAGACCGGAATGGTTGCTGGAGCGCTCGCAACGAAGGCGCCCGGAGTTACCACAAAGCCTGCGATCGTTGCCACGCCAGATACCGCTCAGTTGGTCGATCAGGCAAACAACAACTACGCAAAGGCTCAAGAGGCCCTGAGAAACGGCGACTGGAACGAATATGGGAAACGGATGAGTGCGCTGGAGAAGGACCTCAAGGATCTTAAGGAGAAGTTAAAGCGCAAATAAACAGCGCCGCTAATATATGTTAGCAGCACGTCTGCGTCAAGATGAAGCGGGCGCATCGGAGTCTGCGGGTTTTGCTCTGCTTTGGAGATGAGGCTATGCGAAAAATAACAATTCTGCTGTTGATTTTAATGGCTACGCCGCTGCGTGCCGCCGATACTCCGGCGAAGGAAGCCGAAAACAAAGATGTCTCTGCGGCAAAAGTTACAATCAAAATGAATGTGCAGCCCAATGAGGCGCGAAACTACAATGTATCCGTGGAGCTAAAGGGCAAAACCGTATCGGAGTCCTCCAGCGAACCGATCGACCTGGAAGCGACATACACGCTCAAGATGCAGCACAAATACGGCATAAGGGAAGGCGATGGCTTGCTGCCGCTGGATGTTGTGTCTTCCGATGCAAAGGCTACTCTGGATGGCCAGCAGTTCGCCATGCCATCGGGTGAGTTTCCTAGATATACGCTTCTTATTGATAATGCATGGAAAGTGCACAGCGCATTCGGCATTTCCCGCACCAGATACGCCCAGCAATCTCCCGGTCTCAATTACGCAAACCTGATTCTGGTGTATCTTATTCCGGATATCGACAAGGAGCATGCACTCGGAGAAAGCTGGCAGAGCAAGGTCAAACTGCCCGGGTTTGCCGACGAATGCAGCGTCACCACTGTTTACAAATCCGTCGAGGACAAAAAAGGCGTCAAGATCGTCAACGTGCATCAGGACTACGTCTGGACGGAGCAGAAACTGCCCGATGGCGTGCTGGTAAACAGCAAGACCTCGGTGGATTCGGCCCTTGCAATTGATGGCGGCAGGCTGATAAATGCGCATGCCCAGAGCGATATAGTGTTCAAAAACCCCGCATCTGCAGACAAAGGGTCCGAAGAGGTGAAGGCAAAAATGACGATTGATGTTTCGCAGGCAAAATAGAACGCTTAGCTGTCGTTGAAGCCGACGATGAAGTGATTTCGTAGCAGATATATTGGAGAGATATATGCAAGC